>JBDHHP010000004.1:0-75699 GCA_039589275.1 Gemmatimonadota bacterium
ACGACCACCTGTATCATGGGCGAAAGCCCGAAGCCAGTTCGCCATCCTGTTCGGCGACCGCTTCAACATCACTGACTGATGAGGAGGCTCACACACAAAATTCCCTACACGCCCCCCGCTGCGGGGCCTAATGGACCAACTCCAACACCTCCCTCAGAGTCGACTCACCCTTGTCCTTCGCATACCAACGACGCACCCATTTGTACCGTTCTTCGCTTGGCATGGTGTTCTTGTTATCCATCACCCACTGCTGCAGCTCACGTGGGCGGGGACCCCAATGACCGAGTTCCTCAAGCTGCTCACTCAAGACGATCACGATAGGTATGGATCTGGACCCGTTGGTCAGATAATGGTCCATCACATCTAGGTTCTCGTCCCGCTTGACCAGCCGCATCTCCAGACAGTCAGCCAGTTCACCGAGCTTAGCCAAGACCGGCACGGTGTTGCTCGCATCGCCGCACCAGTCCTCCACTATGGCCAACAGGCGCACCCCCTTGGCGGTCTCACACGCTGCCTCCAGCGCCCAATCCGGGATCTTGCTTATTCGATATACACCTTCCCAGAGCGAGCGGTTTTTCTGGGCATCTGACACGAAATCCGCATAGGGGATGGCTTCGTTCCACACCCTAGTCATGTCCAACGTGGCCCTGTCACTCACGCGTTCCTCCATAGTCCTTAGCAGTTCATTCGTTGCTGGCTCAAGGCGCGGTGCTGTAGAAACTAATGCGAGAGGCACCAGTTCCCGATCGTTCTTGGCAACAGCCGTTCCTTGGCGTACCATAAGTGAGCGATGACTCACCATGACCGGGTGTCCGGATTGCCCAAGCGACGGAAACGGGATCCCAAGGGGACCCGGGACAGGCTCGTTCGAGCCGCTCTCGAACTCTTTACTACCCGGGGATACCACGGGAGCACGACCCCGCAGATTGCCGCCCGTGCAGGCATTGCTGAGGGCACGATCTACCGTCACTTCGAGAGCAAGTCGCACCTGCTGAACGAGATCTACCGGGCCGGAATCCGGCTGCTTGCTGCTACCCTACGGCAGGAACCGGCGGGTTTGTCTTGCCAGGGTCGGTTGCGGAGGTTGGCTTCAGAGTGGCGGGTATTGGCAAGTCAGAATCCCCCTCTCGTCAAGTTCATATTTAGCACTGACCTCGAGCAGCTCCTGGACCACAAGAGCCGCGACGCAAGGCGGTCATTCCGCTTTGAGCTGGAGAAGGTGATCGCGGCCGGCAAGTCCGCAGGGGAGGTCAGAGCGGGTTCCGTGGAACTCTGGACCGAGCTTTGGCTAAGGCTCATCACCCTGGTGCTCGAGCGCACCGCCACCGACGATTGGCCGCTCGATCACCCAGCTGCAGACCAAGTGCTCGATGGTGCATGGGAAGCGATCCGCCGCCCGCTGCGGTAGGAGCGGGTGTTTGGAGACGATCTAGCCCGCCACGCCGCTAGCTGATGAACGTCCTGATGAAGATAAGAATCAGGATGACGGCGAGGGGCGCCAAGATGGAGACATTGAACACCCAAAGCGGCATCAAGCGAAACACCGAGTTGCCGTGAGCGATCTCCTTCAGTGCGTTCTTCACTCCCCAGGCATAGGCAAGAAAGAGGCAAATAAAGAGCCCACCGACGGCCAACAGGATGTTGCCGAACACGATATCCAGCTTTCCCATGAAGTTGATGTCGGTGAGGAACTGCACGCCACCAGCGGACATCGCCGAGGGTATTCCCAACAGGAGCGCTAACGCTCCCACGCCATACGCGGCCTTCTTGCGGCTCCACCTACGCTCATCCACGAGGTAGGCCGTCGGCACCTCGAGCATCGAAATCGTCGATGTCAACGCAGCGATGAGCAAAAGGAAGAAGAACAAGATCCCGAATATGTAACCGCCCGGCATCTGCGATATGATGATCGGGAACACTTGAAACATGAGGCCCATCCCCACCTCGAATTCGGCTTCGAATCGCTCGGGCGTGAGCTGCAGTGTGTCGAACAGGGTCGGGAAGATGATGATCCCGGCCAGTATCGCTATGAGTGTGGTGGAGAAACACACCCAACCAGCCGACGAAACCAAGTTGTCCGTCTTAGTGATATAGCTCCCGTAGGTCATCATCGTCCCCATCCCCAGGCTTAGAGAGAAGAACGCCTGACCCACCGCAAAGAAGACGACACTTGGCGTGAATTGAGAGAAGTCTGGTTTTAAATAGAAGGACAAGCCGTTGCCCGCGGCCGGCAGCATCAAGGCGCGAATGGCCAGGATGATGATGAGGGCGAAAAGCACGGGCATTAGGATCTTGGACCACCGCTCGATGCCGCCTTTTACACCCTGCGAGATTACGAACGTCGTCAAGGCGATCACGAATGTCAGGCAGACGATAACGACAAGCGGCTGGGCGGCAAAGGTCGCGAACAGCTCAGAGGATTGCTCAAAGCTCACCTGGCCAGCGAAGTCCCCGACCACCGTCTTATAGAAGTACCCCGTGGCCCAACCCGCGACGACTGAGTAATAGGACAGAATGAAGACGCCGGTGATCACGCCCATATATCCGACGAGCTTCCACGGTGTGCCGGGCTTGATATGACTGAACGCGCCGACTGGGTTGCGCTGCGTATGGCGTCCAATGGTCAGCTCTGCCAACATCACTGTGAACCCAATGAACAGTACTGCGACAACATAGGTGAACACGAAGACTGCGCCGCCGTTATCGCCCACGTACAGCGGGAAGCGCCAGATACTACCTAGACCGATGGCTGAACCTGACGCCGCGAACACGAAGGCTATCTTGGAGCCCCAGTTCCCTCTCGAGCTAAGCTCGGCGCCTTCCATGCACATCTCCTTTGGCGTGGGTCGTACGTTGAACGCTTGTGCAGCTCGGGAAAGCTACGGCCGACGAGACCGGCGTCAACAGACGCGTCATGGGGGTGCCCACTTTCAATAGTTCGGAGCACGCCTTATACTCCCGGCTCCCAAACTAAGGTCCGAGTGGTATGATGTTCGCTTCCCCGACCGACCGGTGCGGCCTCATCGGCGCGATCACCAAGGCCCTCGCAGCGACAGCGTTGTGGATGGGTTCCGCTTCTGGCTTGGCGCTAGCACAACAGGATCCTACCGCCGACTCACTGATCGGTGCCTGGTTAGATGCTGTGGGGGGAATGGAGACCTACGCCCAGTTCCAATCCGCTCAGTTCACTGTCACGACCGTCCTCTACGAC
The DNA here is from genome assembly GCA_039589275.1 of Gemmatimonadota bacterium. GTDB lineage: Bacteria > Gemmatimonadota > Gemmatimonadetes > Gemmatimonadales > GWC2-71-9. Next base: position 3,212 of record JBDHHP010000004.1, read on the forward strand.
ACTGTATCGGGGCGGGAGAAGCGCAGCAGGCCACGTTATGTCTGGCTGAAGCGTGGGCCATTCGGCGAGGCGACACGAGCGGAGCGCTGGGAAACGGGTGGCCTGATTCAACAGGGTTTCAACGGGCATGACGCAGCGTGGGCTGCCGAGGACGGGGTTATGCTACCGGACACCTCCAAGGACGGCCGCGAATCCCTCTACGTCGCTCGCGACCTGTTTTACTGGATCGGATTACCCTTCAAGCTGCGAGACCCAGGGGTCTACCTCGCTTACCTCGGGCTGCGACCCAGGCCAGGAATGGAGTGGTCCGGACGAAGCCCTCACCCCTTCGACCCCGACGACGGTCTATATCACGCCGTGACGGTGCGCTTCGGAGAGGGGGTGGGCGAGCATCAAGACGTCTTCACCTATTATTTCGCGCCCGGACACCCGTTCCCAACAGAGTTGACCTACGTGGAGGAGGGCCGCACCAACGCGAACCGCATGCTCTGGGGGGATACGCAACGATCTGGCCCACTGCAATACCCCTACGTGACTGTGAGGACGTCAATCACTGCGTCAGGGAAACGAACCAAGGAGCTGATCATCGCGGACGTGGTGATCAACCCTGACATCCCTCAGTCGATGTTCGAGATACCTTGAGCTTCAGCGGAGATGTTTCGCGAGGCGGTCGGCTTGAGGTGGTCCCAAGGCATCGACCATAGCCTTACCAAAGTCGAGCGCTGTCTGGTATCGGCCACGCGGTTCTGCCTCCATCGATTTCATGATTGTCGCTTCGAGCTTGCGTGGTAAGTCCGACCGATATCGCCCGAGTGGCGTCGGTTTACCACGTAGCCGTGCGATCATCATTTCCTGCGGAGAGCGTCCCTCAAACGGTAGACGGGCCGTGAACATCTCGTATCCGACGATCCCCAACGCATAAACGTCGCTGCGTGCGTCTATTCGCTGTCCCCGTATTTGCTCTGGACTCATGAACTCTGGCGTTCCCAGAATGATGCCTGTTGCCGTTAGCTTTGCCATGCCGGGTGCGGCCCGGTTCTCCTTAGCCAGTCCGAAGTCCATGATGACCGGGGTGTCACCCCCGTCGTCGTCGGGGACCAACATGATGTTCTCGGGCTTGAGATCCCGATGGATGATGTTCTGTCCGTGGGCGAAGTGCAGCCCTGAACAGATCTGTGCCAGATACTCAACCCCAAGCTCCGCCGACATCGGTCCAGTTTTCCCTTCTCGGTCCGATAGCAGCTCGCCCCGAAGATACGGCATCACGAGATAGATCAGTCCGTCTTCGGTCTCTCCCAAACGCAGGATTCGGCATATGTTTGGATGTTCCAGACGTATCGCCAAGCCCGCTTCCCGCCGCAACCTTTCCACCGACGTCGCGTCTCTGCTCAGCTTGGGACTCAGTACCTTGACGGCCAAGCTCTTGCCAGTGTGCATGTCCTCAGCCTCGTATACGTAGGACATGCCACCTTCACCCAACCGACGTTGGATTCTGTACCTGTGATCCAGCACTTGGTTGGTCAAAGACCCAGCACGGTCAGCCGCCACGGCTCCCTTGGGAACGACCTTGCGAGCTACTGTCTGCGCACCCTCCTTCTTAGGCACCGCGACAGGCTGACCACCGCTTCCGCCCACATCGACCAACGGGCTCCCATCTTTTGGGCAGAAGCGTGCGTCGCCTTGATAGACCGTCTTGCATCGTGGACAGCGTCTGCTCATTCGCGCACTCTATTGCGGCCGTCGTTCTTGGCTCGGTACAAGGCCTCGTCAGCCTTTGCTATGATATCGTCCGGCTCGAGATCCCCAGCATCCCTCGTCACGTTGGCAACCCCTATCGACACGGTGACATTGAGCGGATCACCAGCCTCGGCGAAGTTCCTGCTCAGGACCCGCTTCCGCAAGCGCTCGGCGAAGATCATGGCGCCCTCAGGCGTGGTGTCTGGAAGCACAATAATGAACTCCTCGCCACCGTATCTTGCTGCCAAGTCAACCGACCGCACTTCGCGCCGAAGCAAGTCACCCAGCTGGCGCAGCACAGTATCTCCAACCAAGTGCCCTCGACTGTCGTTGACTTCCTTGAAGCGATCCAGGTCGATCATGAGAATGCTAAGTTGAATGCCGTATCGTCTCACACGATCCAACTCCCGATCCACACGCTCCATGAAGGCTCGTCTGTTGAGACACCCTGTCAGTGCATCGATGCTGGCGAGCCATCTATATCGTTCTTTGTCGGATTGGACCGTCTCCAGCTGATATGCTTTTTCGATGGCATTGATGGCAGTCTTGATGACTTGCTCCGCGAAAGCCACATCCTGCAGAGTAAGCGGAGTCTGCTGATCTGTGGTGCGCAAAAAGAACACACCCGACTGGGCACCGTGAAGATGGAACGGAATGGCGATCACCGATTTAGTTGTGACGCTGATACCGTCTCGCTCCCAGCGCTGCCTCACCTCCGAGTAAAGCGGATCCGTGTCAACGTCTCCTACGAGCACTGGCTGGTTGGTCTCCAGGGCCCTGCGAATCTCCGGATAACCGTCGAGCTGGATCTCCAGATTCCGCAGCATCGGATTGTCAGACGTCACCACCACCAGACCGACCTTGCCGTCTGACTGCGGGATTACCAGAGAGCACTTGGCGATGTCGAGAACGTGCGCGACGCGACGCGCCAATATGTGGTAGATCTCCTCGGCCTTCAGGGCGTCAGTGACCTCATGGAGGATGTCCACCATCTCGGCCCTGATCGCTGCTTCCTCGGCCCTCGCCTTCGCCTCTGCCGCCTGCTCCCGTGCCTCTTGGCGCGCCTCCCTCAACGCTCGGCTAGTTCGCAGATGCGCATCCACCCGCGCCAACAGCTCCTTCACCCGGAAGGGCTTGGGAATGAAATCCGACGCCCCGAGGCCAAGCGCCTTGACTGTTCCGTCCTCCGGAGACATCGAAGAGATCATGAGAACAGGCAGATCACGCCAGCGCTCATCGGTCTTGATCTTCTCCAGAATCTGCAGGCCGTCAACCTTTGGCATCATGATGTCGAGCATGAGCAGGTCGGGTCGCTCGTCGAGCATTCGATCGATCAGACTACCGCTGTCGGACACAGGCACAACCTCATAGCCCCGGTCCTTGAGGATCCACGTCAACGTGTTGAGCAGACCCTCGTCGTCATCAGCGACCAGTATCTTTGCCCGGTCAGCAGTGGTCATGGTTGGTTTTGTTGACGAGCTGTTCAAGAGAATCGATCACAGAAGGTTCCGCATTCCCGCCGCTGACCACCAACACCGTCGGCCCATCCGGATGAATCGCCCCCGCTCTGATTGCGGCCGTTGTTGCTCCGCCCGATGGCTCGGCCATCACTCCTTGCACCTGACGTAACCAGAGGGTGGCCTCCGCAATCGCGCTGTCTGTGACCGTGGCCCCGTCGGCCCGACCGACAAGATGCTTGAAGGTAACAGTGCCTACCGAAAGCGGAAGAAGTCCATCGGCAATACTCTGGGTGTGGTCAAGGCGTACAGGTTCGCCAGCCGCCAACGCTGCATTGAAACACGCAGATGTCTCGGGCTCGACCCCCGTCACGCTGGCGTAGGGCGCAAGTGCCTTGATGGCAGTCGTGACACCAGCGGCCAGGCCCCCCCCTCCCACAGGCACGGCAACGTGGGCTACGTCCGGCAGTTCCTGCACGATCTCAAGCCCCACCGTACCCTGGCCCGCTATTACGTCCAAATGGTCAAAAGGCGGGATCACGGCTAGGCCCTCTGACTCCGCCAGATCCAACGCTGCCTTGTACCGATCCTCCGACGTGGTACCCGCAAACACTATCTCTCCACCTCTCCGCTTCACTCCATCGATCTTCACGGGGGGTGCGGTCTCGGGCATCACGATCACCGCCCTGATGCCTACACATTGAGCGGCAAACGCCACGGCTTGGCCGTGGTTGCCACTAGAGTACGTCAAGACACCGCGCTTTCTTTGCGCTTCCGGCAACCGGCGGACCGCGGTCCATGCCCCGCGAAGCTTGAATGCGCCAGTTGGATGCGCGTTCTCAAGCTTCAGATAGATGGGTACGCCAGAGGATTCTTCCAGCTTGGAAGAGTGCAACAACGGCGTGCGTGACACGACGTCCCTGAAACCGGCTGCGGCTTCTCGAATATCGTCGATCGACACGAGGACGTCGGGTTCTCGTCCCACGCGCTACTCCGCCTCTGACGGGGCTTCCGCTTCAGCTGGGTCGGGTACTTCGGTCACCCCGTTCTCTTCGTCTTCCCTTACCACCCGAGCAACATCCATCACTGAGTCGCCCGGATCGAGGTTCATGACTCTCACTCCCTGGGTGTTTCTTCCCGTCACTCTAATCCCGTCCAGCGGAACCCGAATGATGACCCCTTTACGGGTCACGATCATCAACTCGTCGTTGGGGAGGACTTCTTTAAGCGCCACGATCGGGCCAGTCCTATCCGTGCGCTTCAAAGTGATGATCCCTTTGCCGCCGCGCTTCTGCACGCGGTAGTCGGACAGTTCGGACCTCTTGCCCAGACCTTTTTCACTCACGACCAACAGCGTGGCGTCTCTCCGAACAACGACCATCGAAATCACCCGATCGTCCTTGCCGAGTTGCAGTCCCCGCACGCCAGTGGCCGTGCGGCCCATTTCACGAACGTCCTTCTCGCTGAACCTGATGCTCATCCCTTCACTCGTGGCCAGCACGATGTCGTTTGAGCCCTCAGTGCGTCGCACTTCGATCAGCTCGTCGCCCTCATCGATGTTGATCGCATTGATCCCTGTCGACCGGGGATTGCCGTATGCCGAGAGCCGCGTCTTCTTCACGGTGCCATTCGAAGTGGCGAACATCAGGTGCTGGGAGTCACTGAACTCCCGCACGGATACGAACGCCGCGATGCGCTCGCCCGATTGTATTCCCACCAGATTTATTATCGGTTTGCCACGTGCCGCGCGACCGCCCTGAGGGACGTCGTAGACCTTCAGCCAATAGACACGACCAGTCTGCGTGAAGAAGAGCACGTAATCATGCGTGGATGCTACGAACAGATGCTCGACCCAGTCGTCCTCTTTGGTGCCCATGCCGTTCAGTCCCCGGCCTCCGCGCCGCTGCCGACGATAGGTAGTGACGGGGATACGCTTGATGTAACCAGAGTGAGAAATCGTGATCACCATATCCTCGTCGGCTATCAGATCCTCAACCGAGAAGTCCCCCTGGTCGGCTACTATCTCAGTGCGCCGTCCGTCCCCAAATCGCTTGACCGTCTCGTCCAGCTCCGACTTGAGGACAGCGAGCCGCTTGGGCCTGGAGTTGAGCAGAGCCGTGAGTTCCTTGATCAACGTACGCACCTGCTTCAACTCATCATTCAGCTTACCGATCTCGAGCGAAGTGAGCCGAGCTAGGCGCATGTTGAGGATGGCCTCGCTCTGTTTCTCAGACAACTCGAATCGCTTTCTCAGTGCGGCGTCGGCCGTTGGCACGTCTTTCGATCCACGTACGATCTTGACCACTTCGTCGATGTTATCAACAGCAACTCTCAACCCTTCCAGGATGTGCTCACGAGCCTGTGCTTGCCCCAGGTCGTGTTGGGTGCGCCGCGTTATCACGTCATGGCGGTGGTCCACGAAGTTCTGCAGGATGGACTTGAGATCGAGCACCCTAGGCACACCGTCCACTAGTGCCAGCATGATTGCGCCAAACGTCGTCTGCATCTGCGTGCGCTTATACAGCTGATTCAGCACTACGGTCGGATTCGCGTCGCGCTTCAACTCGATCACGACGCGCATACCGTCGCGATCCGATTCGTCACGCAGATCGGAAATGCCAAGAACCTTCTTGTTGCGCACAAGGTCTGCGATATGCTCGATCAGCCTCGACTTGTTGACTTGGAAGGGTATCTCCGTGACAACTATGCGTGCCTTGCCAGACGACTCCTTCTCCTCAATCTGCGCCCGTGCGCGGACGGCGATCCGCCCCCTACCAGTCTCATAGCACTCCTTGATTCCATCCCTACCATAGATGAAACCGCCAGTGGGGAAATCAGGCCCGAGAATGTGGCGCCTCAAGTCGCTGATTTCGCACTCAGGTTCGTCAATCAGGTGTTTGAGGGCACTGACGACTTCGTTCAGGTTGTGGGGCGGGATATTGGTCGCCATTCCGACGGCAATCCCAGAAGAACCGTTGATCAGCAGATTGGGCAGACCCGACGGAAGCACAATCGGCTCTTCCAACCTGTCATCGAAGTTCGGTGCGAAGCCAACCGTGTCCCGATCGATATCCTCCAACATCGCCACGGCTAAAGGCGTGAGCCTGGCTTCCGTATACCGGTAGGCCGCAGCACTATCACCGTCGACTGAGCCGAAGTTGCCCTGACCGTCCACCAGCGGGTAGCGCAGCGAGAAATCTTGCACCATTCGCACTAGCGAGTCGTACACAGCCATGTCGCCATGTGGGTGATACTTGCCAAGCACGTCACCCACCACCGTTGCGCTCTTCTTGTAAGGCCGTCCGGGTTGGAGACCGAGCTCGTTCATGGCGTGCAGGATGCGCCTATGCACTGGCTTGAGCCCATCTCTCACGTCGGGTAGAGCCCGCTGCACGATCACACTCATCGAGTAATCGATGAAAGATTCTTTCAATTCGTCTTCAATCAGGCGGCTGAGAATTCGCTCGCGATTGTTCGGGCCGGTCATGTCGTTCCTTGCCGCGGTCCAACAAAAAAAGAGAAAGGGGGCCGCTTCCGACCCCCTCAGAGGTCCTTGAAATATACCGGTTTGTGGGATTTAGATCAATCGACGGATTACCGGGTAAACCGTTGTGAGACGATGACTTAGGTAAGGGGAATCGGTCACGAGGAGAGTCCTACGATCAGGGGCTCCGTTTCACCCAGGCCATTCCATCAGGCTCATCCCCGGCGACGATTTGGCCGTCGAGCTTCCATTCCACCAGGTCGATTACTGACACCCTGTCGTCGCGGGTGTTTGCCACGTAAGCAGTTCGGTTGTCCGGTGTGATCAGAATGCCAACGGGCATGGCTCCCACGGCAAGGCGGCGTACTACTTCCCAGCGCTCTAAGTCCACCGCTACCAGCTCATTGCCGCGCGCGTTGGAGACCAATGCCTCCTTACCGTCGGGCCGGACTTTGACGCGAATCGGGAAATCGCCCACGTCTAGCGTGCGGCTGACCCTGTTAGACCGCACGTCGATCTCCGTGAGCGTGCCTGCCGACCTGTTCGTTACATAGACCCGGTCGCCTGCCGGATCAACGTCGATTCCCTCGGCACCTGCGCCAGTTGGTATTTGGTCTGTGACCTCCAACGACGAGGCGTCGATAGCGGTCACGTTGCCGCTGCCAATGTTCGTGGTGTACGCGCGTCCGTGCCTGTCAGCAAGAACCACCATGTGGGTTGTGCGTTGTCCAGTCTCAACAGCGTGCGACACGGCGTTCTCGCCCGGTGCAAGTCGAAGTACGTGACGCGATCCCTCGGTCGTCACCCAGATGCTGCCATCTTCTGCCACCGCGACGCCATGAGGACGTGAGTGGGTACCAAGTGATATGGTGCCGACCGCCGTCGCACTAGCGAGATCGACGATGGTTAAGGTGTTTCCCGGCCGATCACTGTCGCCGTAATCCGTCACATATGCGAGCCGACCGTCCTGCGATACCGCAACTTCGTGAGGGGCAAATCCGGTCGGCACTACGGCTCTTTCCTCGCGGGTCGCAGGATTTACGATGGAAAGGCTGTTACCGCTCTTGTTCACAATCAGGAGTTCCTGGCCCAAAAAGGGTGCGGGCGTCACCGTAAGCAGCCAGACAAGGAAGGACAGAACAACCGTGCCTATACGAGTGTTACGGCACATCATACTACTCCGGGTCTGAGTCCCAGCATCTGAGCGAGTCAGCAATATACCGCCGAATGTAAGGTTCGGATTCACGCCTCCAGTGCTGCCGTGTCAGGCAACGCGCTTACTCTCCTTCTCTCCGGTCGTAGCTCGAAGATCAGGTAGAGAGCAGGCGTTACGGTCAGCACTAGCAGAGTTGAGCTCGCTAACCCTCCGATAAGCGCATAGCCCAATGCGTTCCATATGTTGGCGTCGGCGTATTCACTGAACAACACCAGTGGCAGCAATCCTAGAATCGTTGTCGTGCTCGTCATGAGAATGGGCCGCACTCGCTCGAGTGTCCCTTCAATGGTGGCTCTTGCGAGTGGAAGCTTCTGCTCTCGCCGCAGTCGATTGACGTGGTCCACAAGAAGAATAGCGTTGTTCACCACGATACCACCCATCATAATCACACCGATGTATGCCTCTCGAGTGAAGCTCGCACCTGCATAGAAGAAGATCAGAAAGACACCGATCAGGGCCATGGGAACCGTGAGCAGCACGCAAAGGGGCTGCCGTAGTGACTCAAACAATGCCGCGGTGACCATGAAGATCAGCAACAGCGACACGGCAAGCACAAAGTAGATCTGTCTTTCCTCCTCCCATTCCCAACGGTACTCATCCCTTCCCTCGATCTTGTAGCCCTCCGGTATGTGCGTCGCGCCAATCACCGCGTCCTGCACCTGATCACCCAGCTTTGCCGGTCCACGGAATTCGTAGCTTACATTGCGCTGATACTGTTGATCCTCTCGCACTACTCTATTCAGCACCTGGCGCTCCGCCAGCTCAGAAACGTCCCCCAAACGCACACCCTCCCCTGTCGGCGCTTGTATCAGCCGCTCTTCGAGCGCTAGTACATCTAGCTCCTCATACCCGGCGAGCTTTATCTCGTATAGCACCTCTTCCCCGTCGATTCGCATTCGGCTGTTCGTCGCTTGGCCTTGGACCGCTGCCCACACCTGATATATGACGTCTTGTACGGTTATTCCATGCAAACCAAGGCGCTGCCTGTCTATCGATAGCGCGAATTCGGTCGCTCTGTCACGCCTTAGCCAACCCATGGAATTGATATCGACATCACGCACGCGAGAGAACCTCTCGAGCCGACGCTGCAAATCCTCGGAGATTGTGCGCACCTTCTCGTAGTTGTATCCCAGCACCCGAATCGTGTATGTGGGAGCACCGCCGCCACTGCCGTAGAATGACGGACCGTATCCGTAAACTCGGACCTCCGCTCCACCGAACAGGTAGCTGTACGCCAACAACTGCTCCTTGATAGCCACCGGTACGTTCGTTCTCTCGAGCGAGTCCGGGAACGTAACGCGCATGCGCGCGAACTCGGGCCTCGCATACGCAGTGAGCTGTTCGACCTCGGGTACAGCCTTCAGCTTCATCTCGAAGAAACGAGCCAGTTCATCCGTCCGATCCAGCTCCGCACCCCTCGGCAGACGAATCATGATGTCTATGTAAGTGTCGCTGGCTCCCCAACGCCCCCAGACTATTCCGCGATCTACGTATCTGTTAAACACATAGGCCGACAGTGCGAACATGACCACCGCTAGCCCGACCGTTGCGATCGGGAACAGCGGCCAGCTCCGGCGCTTGGTCAGGCGCAGTGTCACACTGAGGATGGCGGCATAGAAACGGACATAGAACGGTAGGGCGGTAGTTCGGGGTGGCGGTAGGTTGCCGGAGTTTAAGCCATCTACTCCCCTACCACCGTACCTTCTTACCGCCCTACCCAACACTCTGCTGCCAAGTGCCGGTATGAACGTGAACGCGACGAACAAGCTCGCGAGCAGGCTCATGCCTACCACGATGGCAAGCGGCACGTAGAAGACTCTCAGCTCGCCTTGAAGATAGACGAACGGAATGAAGACAATCAGTGTGGTTAGCGTGGCGGCAACTATCGGCAACACGACCTCACGGGCACCCTCTTCAGCTGCACGTGCCGCGCCCGCCTCATCCTGCTCACTCCTCTGCAGTTGCAGCTTCCTATAGATATTCTCTAACACGACAATTGCGTTGTCCACGATCAGACCAAAGCCCATTGCGAGGCCCATCAACGTCAGGACGTTCAGTGTAAAACCACTGAAGTAAATGAGATTCAAGGCGATCAAGATCGAGAAAGCGATGGTCGCGAATACGATTGCTGCAGATCTGAAGGACTGTAGAAACGCCAACAAGACGAGGAAGATCACGGCGGCTGCAATGAGCGCCCGCAATCGAAGGTCCTGCAGTTGAGTTCTGATGTCCTCGCTCTCGTCGTCCTCCAGGATCAGATATACACCGGGTGGATGTACGTACGCGATCTCTGCCAGGCGCTGCTTCACCAGATCCGCAACCTGGACAGTGTTTACACCCAGCTCCTTATAGACACGAAAAGTGACCGCGGGTTGGCCGTTGATGCGATTGTATTCCCGCGCTTCTTCATGTGTGTCGTGCACGGTCGCTACGTCATCAACCCGCACGACGCGGCCTTTGTCTGTCAGCAATGGCGTCTGGCGTACTTCGGCCGCCGACTTGGTTGTGTGGCGGATCGCTACGGTACGCAGTAACCCGCCGGCCTCGACTGCTCCCGCCTCTGCCACATATTCGAGCTCGCTGATACGCTGCTGCACATACCAGGCATTGAGTCCGAGGGCGTTGATCTTGCGCTCGTCGAGTTCAATCGCCAACACCCTCTCGCGACCCCCCCAGACGACGACGTCCGCCACTCCGTCCAGCTCCGTCAATTCAGGCACGATTCGATCGTCTACGTGTGCCCTCAATGCTTCGAGGATGTGAGGACCCGTCACCGTGTAGAGCAAGAAAGGCGTAGTCTGTTCTTGCAGTTCATCCGGTACATAGGGTCGCACGCGCGGCGGCCGCACACCGATTGGCAGCTGTTCCTCTAGCGCCGTCAGGCGCTCCGATAGCTCGAGTCGGGCAAAGTCCATGTCGGTGTCGCGGTCGAACTCGACGGTGATTTCAGACCGCGCCGCCCCGTACCACTCCTCAGAAACCGACGTGACTTTCTCCACACCCCGGATCTGCTGCACCGTCGCCTCCATGGGCGCGGTCACAAAGGCCTCCATCGCCTCGGGCGACGCATTGGGCCACTCAGCCTCGACGAACAAGCGCGGCAGATCAGTGTCCGGTAGAAGCTCGATCGGAATGTTGCGCCACGCCACAGCGCCCAGGAGCGCCACAGCGAGGTACGCCATCGTTACAGCGACCGGTCTGCGAATGGAGAAGCGAATCACCGAGTCAACTCGCCAACCCTGAGCCCCGAGATTGCGGCGCGCTGCGGTCAGAAGCGCCCAATACAAGTCGCACCTTGCCACGCACGTCGTCCAATAGATCATAGGCAACTGGCACCACGATCAGTGTCAGTGCCGTTGCACTGATCAGGCCACCAATCACGGCAATTGCGAGGGGTGCCCTCAGATCGGCGCCGCGGCCAACTCCCAAGGCCATGGGTGTGAGACCAAGTACCGTTGTCACGGTCGTCATGATGATGGGTCGGAGCCGTACCCTGCCCGCTTCTAGAATCGCTTCCCGTAATGGCCTGCCTGCTTCACGCATCTGGTTGATGAAATCGACCTTGACTATCGCGTCATTCACCACGATGCCGACCAAGATGACGAGGCCGATCAGACTCATTGCGTTCAGACCTTGCCCAGTGACCCAGAGGGCTGCCCCGGCACCTACTGTTGCCAGAGGGACGCTTAACAGGATTGTGAACGGATGAATGAACGACTCGAACTGCGCGGCCAAGATCATATACACGAGTAAAAGGGCAAGCGCGAACGCGAATGCCAAGTTGCGGTAGCTGCGATTCCGCTCCTCGTTTTCGCCCCCGACTTCAGCGCGCAACCCCTGAGGTGCGGGGTTCTCAGCCAACAGCGCACGGATGCCAGAGATCGCATCGTCCAGACTTCCGGCGGCGTCAGCATAGATCGTCACCGTCCGCGACTGCCCCGCCCGGCGAACTTCGGCTGGGCCAACCGTTTCCCTGGTTCTCACCAACTCCCTGAGCGGGATTCCGTCGACACGCAGAAGTGATAAGGTCTCGGCTGACCGACGTTGGCGTTCTGGTAGGCGGACCACGATAGGAATCTTCTCATCGAAATCGACGAAGTCGGTCGCTGCCCGTCCACGCATGTAGTCCTCGACCGTCTGCACAATCCGACGCGTGTCGATTCCGAATGCGGCCGCGGCCTCACGATCAATCTCGACCAGTAGTTCGGGCTGCCCTTCCTCCACTGCCATTCGCACGTTCGTCAAGCTCGACGTGGGTCGCAGCTGCTGCTCCAGTCCGCGCGCGTACGACCAAGCCGTCTCGAGATCGTCGCCTCGGATCCGCACCGAGAGATCTGCCTCGCCACCACCGAGAATCCGACCCAGCGCCGTCGCCGTACCGGTCTCGATGGTCAATGCGCCAGGGGGGAACTGGGCCAAGGTGGGACCCATCCGTTCCAAAGCCACATCCGTGGGTTCACCAGACCTGATCCGAACCTCGAGAACAGCCGTATGCAATCCGCTATCCTCGTCTTCCACTCCTGCCACTGCCTCTTGTAGGCCGATTCGCGTGAACACCGCTTCAGTCGCCGGATCACTCTGCAGTACGCGTTCTAACCTGGAGGTGACGTCCGCCGTTTCCTCCAGTGCCGTGCCGGGTGGTAGCTCCAGACGAATACGGAACGCCCCCTGATCGACTTCCGGCAGTAGGTCGCGATTGAGAGTGGCTGCGACGGCCACACCTACGCCGAGTGCCGCTACTGCGAGCACAACCACTTGAATTCGATTGTTCAGTGCGCGCTGCAGCAAGCGGTGATACCAGCCGGCGAACTGAGCGAAGTACCCATCGAACCAATCGAGCAGCGGCCGAAACAGGGGCGCAATAGCTGACGAGAGAGAGAGCCACACCGAGCGAGTCATGCGTCGTAGCGTTGTCCCACGAACGCCGTTGCCTCTCAGGTCCCATCTGGCAGCCATGGTTGGAAGCAGCGTGAGCGCCACGAGGAGACTCGCCATTAGGGCGAAAGCAACCGCAAACGACAACGCGCCGAACAGCTCGCCCGCGACCCCCTGCACGTATATGATTGGTCCGAACACGCTTATCGTCGTCAGTGTAGAAGCGGCGATCGCGCCCTGCACCTCCTCCGCACCCTGTGCGGCCGCTTCGGCGGGACTGGCTCCCAGCTCGCCGTGCCTGAATATGTTCTCGAGCACAACGATGGAGTTGTCCACCAGCATTCCAACTCCAAGCGCCAACCCCCCAAGACTCATGATGTTGAGCGACACATTGGCTAGATCGAGCAGGGCAAATGCGGCCACTACGGAGATAGGGATAGCCAATGCCACGGCCACCGGATAGCGAGCATCTCTCAAGAAGAAGAAGAGCACGAGAAACGCGAGAACCCCACCGAAGACCAGCGCCTGCACCACGTTTGAGATGGCATCAGTGATGAATCCGGCCTGGCTCATTGCGACGTCCAGTCGCACCTCTGGATACTCAATCCGCAGCTGTTCCAGCACCTCGTCCACACGATCCGCAACGCGCACCGTATTCGCCCCGGACTCTTTGAACAGAATGAGGCCCACAGACTCCACACCATTGTACCGAGCAATCGACTCCCGATCACGAAATCCGTCTTCCACGTGGGCGACATCACTCAACAGCACAAGGTTGCTACTACCGGTTGCGTCGCTTGGATTTGGCCCGAGTGGCACCTGAGCAATCTCATCGACGGTTTGAAACTCTCCCAGCGTCCGCAGTGCGTAGGTATACCGGCCTCGCCGTATCCGCCCACCAGGCGCGCTCTGATTTGCCGCGTCTAGGACTGTACCGATATCCTCGATAGTGAAGCCGTAACTCTCCAAGAGGCGAGGATCGACCTCCACATGAATCTCACGTTCCAGACCTCCTGCAAGGGCAGCTTCTGCCACGCCGTCGATCTGCTCGAGCCGGCGCTTGAACACGTCCTGCGCGAGTTCTTTGAGGGAAGCGAGGTCACCTCTGCCAGCGATGCTGACCGCCATAATCGGCTCGGAACCGGGATCGGTGCGCAGCACCGCTGGCCTCGAGCTCATGTCCGGGAGATCACCGCGCAGATTGTCGAGCTGCTCCCGTACGTTCAGCACAGCGAAATCCATGTCTGTGCCCCACGCAAAGCGCAGCATCACGAGCGATATCCCCTCACGAGAGACGCTTTCCAAATACTCCACGCCAGGCACCTGAGCTACCTGACGCTCGATTGGCTCAGTCACGAAACGCTCGACCTCGGCAGGACCGACGTCCGGATATGTCGTATGAATGACGAGCCGGGGGTACGCCACGTCGGGCAACAGGTCGATCGGCAGTCGGGTGAAAGAGATCACGCCCAGCATTGCAATTGCGAAGAACAACATCGCCACTGCTACCGGGCGCCTAATACAACGACGGGATATCGACACGCTGTGTGAGGAAAGCCTAGATCACGGCACGACTGGTCTGCCCATGACCTGTTCTAGGCCGATGACCGCATTCACGTAGTTGAGACGCGCGGCCAAGGCGTTGCGCTCGTCATTCGCCGAAACATTCACGATCTGTTGCAGTTCAGTGAAGCTGCGCGATCCGAGTTGGTACTGTTCCTGAGCCATATCCAGCCGCTGGCGACCTAGCTCTGCCGATCGCTCAGCCAGCTGCAGCTGGCGGTGGGTGTTCTGAAGGTCTATGAGTGCGGCTCGCACTTCGCGTTCGAGCTGCAGCCCCATCTCGCGTGCGTTCTCGTGCGACGCCTCCCTATTGGCATTTGCCTGAGCTATGGACTGTGCGGTATTGAATCGCGTGAAGATCGGGAGAGACAAGCTGAGGTCAAACCGAAATGCCCTGTCCTGTGGGTTCAAGTCGAACAGACCGCTGTAGCCCTCCTGACCAACGCTGCGAGAGAAACCAGCCCCTGCCGACAGCGTAGGCCATCTCAATCCTCGGGCTTGGCTGGCCGCGAAATCCGCCTGAGTGGCGCTAGCCTCAGCCTGCCGCATCCTCGGGTTCGTGGCCAAGATCTGCTGTACCAGAGCCTCGCTGTCTAGGTCGGCCGGATCGAACTCTGCAGGGAAGTCTCCTGCAACTTGAAACTCCGCACCGCCACCCAACCCAATTACCTCGGCTAGGACGAGCAACGACTTCCGCGCCTCGCCCTGGGCGCTCTCTAGGCTCTGCTCTTGACGCGCAACCTCCACTTGAGCACCGAGAACGTCGACCTGCTCACGCGCAGCCACTCGAAATAGTCGTTCCGTCGCGTCAAGCTCCTCAATGCGGGAATCCAACAGACGCTCCTCAATGGCAATCAACTGCTGCAACCGAATCGCTGCGTAGAACTGTCGTTTGACCTCCGCGTCGAGAACCGCTGCCTGCGCATCGACACCCCACTGTGCAGCATCGGCACCCGCCCGAGCGCTTCTCAACCCGTTTAGGTTCTGGAATCCGTCGAACAACGTGATTTGCGACGAAAGCCCCTGCGAGGAATAGCTGCGCTCAATGGTCCGCGATTCAGACAACTCGATGTTCCCACCGAAATCATCCTGCCCGGTAGCTACGGTGCTCCTGGTGCCGGTAAAGTCGACGCTGGCATTGAGTGTCGGCAGGAACCGACCCGTCGCAGCTAGGACGTCGGCACCGCTTACATCCGCCTGCGCAATTGTCCTCCGATAGGCAGGATTCCATTCCCGCGCCAACGATATGGCGTCCTCTAAGGTCAATTGCTGGGGCACATCCTGCGCGACCAAGCCGCCGCTGAGAGAAATGGCTACCGAAGCACACAGAACCAAGCACACCTTCCACCACACCGCCGTTGCGCAGCTCATTGTGGCCTCCCACCAGCAGCCCTCACATCCGACACCAGCCTAATTCGAGCATCATGAATCAGCGTGTAATGCCCGTCGGTTAACACGATCTCGCCGGGCCGGACCATGTCTGTCTCAGGGTTCTCGACGACCTCGATTAGGGAATCGTTCATCAATCCCGTTGTCACATAGCGCCATTTGGCCAAGCCCTGTTGACCGTCAGTGTTCTCGAACACAAAGAGCATGGCGCGCCTATCCCGTTCGAGGATCGAACTGCGCGGCACCAGAATGCGGTCAGGAAAACTCCGTGCTTCCAGCGAGACACGCGCGTACATACCGGGAAGAATACGCCCGTCCGGATTGGGCACCATCACTGTAACACGAGCGGTTCTGGTGTCACGTTCGACGAGCGGATTGACTGTGGCGATCCTACCTCTGATTCTCTCGCCGGGAAAAGCAGAGAACGAGATCGACGCGTTACGCCCAGGTGCCAGAAAGCCAACTTCGCTCTCGAGAACTTGGACTTCGACTCGGATCGGATCCAAGTCCACGACTGTGACTAGGTCATCCCCGGTGCGAGCCACTTCACCTTCAACTACCTGCAGGCTGGCCACGCGTCCCCGGAACGGAGCGCGCACGCTGGTGCGTTCCAACTGGAGTTCCGCTTCTCTCAATCCAACTTGCGCCTCGTCTAGTCCGCTCTTGGCTCGAGCAACGCGGTCTCGCTCAGCCCGGATGGCGGAGTCGGCGATCTGGTCATCAAACAACGTCAGTTCTCGGTGCGTAGCTTCTGCTCGGGCCAGCGCCGCCGCAGAGCGGTCGACGGCGAGTTCATACTCTGTGGGATCCAGTTCTATCAGGACGACGTCGGTCCGTACAACATCGTTTTCGTCGACGTGCACGCGCATGACGCGCCCCTGCACTTGCGCCAACAACCTCGCCTGTTTAATTGCCGCCGCCTGAGCGGCCGCCGAGACAGACACCACAAGCGTGTCTCGCACCACTGCAGTACCCTCAACCGGAATGGCCAGATCAGTGGAGAAGGTCTGCCCCGCTGAGACCCCCGGTCGATCTGCCCCTTCGGCAGCACTACCGTCTCCTTCCCCACGTTCAGATGCCTGGATTCTGAGAAACACACCCACGAACAAGGTCACCACAATGATCGTCGCCGCAGCGATGCCGATGACGCCTCTAGACACGGACATGGTCAGTCACTCTACTTCAAATGCCAGATTAGTCCTAAGATGCACGAGCTTCGGAATTGGTTGCGCACACATAATATGCAGGCCTTCTCGGCCAGAAGCGAAGAGGCAGGTCCTCTCTGTGCAACCCTCCCCAAACCCGCTGCATCTAACCAAACAGAGAATGGCCTTGGAAGTCCGGGGATTGATCGGGCCAGTCTTCAAATCCTCGCAGGAAGCCGCGGATCGGGCGCAACGAGGAGACTGTATACGTGCGGCGGGAATCCTAGGCGACGCCTACGTCGAGCAGGCTCCCTTTTCAGATAGATGGCCCCGGTGAAAGCTGGGGCCTTTTGTGCAACCTATTAGCCTCCCACTTCGACTACAACCTTCCCGAACTGCTCGCCTGACTCGAGCCGCTTGAAGGCAGCAAGAGCGTCGCTGAGCGGGTGCACCGAATCCACGAGCGGCCTCAGGTGGCCCTGGCCCAACAGGCGCGCAATCTCTCGATACTCGGAGTGACTTCCCATCGTGGAACCCATGACCGTCCACTGATTCCAGAACATCCTGCGGATGTCCGCCACTGCGCGTGGGCCGGTTGTGGCGCCGCAGGTCACCAGCCTACCCTTCTTGGCGAGTAGCCGCAGCGAATGCTCCCATGTCGCCTCGCCTACGTTCTCCACGACCACATCGACCCCACGCTTACCGGTATACGCACGGACTTCTTTCACCACGTCGTCCTTGGCGTGGTTGAGAGCCAAGTCAGCCCCCATCTGCCGGGCCCCATCGAGCTTCTCGTCACTCGATGATGTCACTATGGCGCGTGCGCCAAGATGCTTCGCAATCATCAGTGCGGCACCTGATACACCACCCCCTATCCCCCAGATCAACACCAGTTCGCCAGGGCGCAATTGGGCTCGAGTGACCAGCATCCTCCACGCGGTGATGGTTACGAGTGAGTAGGCTGCTGCTTCTGACCAGGCGATGTCCGAGTGCGGTGAAGGTGGTGTGGGAATCAACGCCACATTGTGCTCGGGCAGAACCACATACTCCGCCAGAGTCCCCTGCAGGTGCTCTCCAAGCAGCTTGAAATCGGCACAAAGAGGGTGTTCTCCCCCAAGACAGTACTCGCAGTGATAACAAGGCACACCTGGGTTGATCATTACTCGGTCACCACGAGCAACCGTCGTCACACCCTCGCCCACCTGGTCGATCTCGCCAGCGCCGTCTGCTCCCAATATGTGAGGGAAGCTGAACTCCAACCCAGGGAGCCCGCGGAGCGACCAGAGGTCCAGGTGGTTGAGAGCAGCTGCCCGCAGCCGGACTCTCACATGACCGGGCTGAGTCACGTCGGGCTCCAGCACTTCAGTGACCTTGAGCTGCGACAGATCACCGTGAGAGATCATCACGAGTGCTTTCATTGTGTGCAGGGATCAGGGTGAATTGTGGCTCGTGGAGGGCGGCTGCTGCCGACGCCCTCCACCTAGCGTCTAAATGACGGCGCGAACAGCTGCTCCGACGGTCCCACACGTGGTACCTCGGTAGGAGTCCCACCTTCAACGAGCGGCATGAGGTACATGCGGCTTTCTAGGCCCTGAGGTCCCTCGGCCGACACGATAGCGGCAAGGAGACCACCCGACACCGCGAAGTCGGTGACAAACAGATCCGGCGGCGAAAGCTCTACTACCGCTCGTGAGAAGCTCATCTGTGCAACCACGCGCCGTCGGTCCCGACGGCGACCAGTCTCAGCAATGTACGCGATCGCCGAGTCTCCGACCCAAGCTGGCAGGGTCTCGCTACCTTCCATCGCGGTGAAATTGCGTTGGTCTGAGCCGTCCAGATTCATCAAGTAGATGTCGTATCCGCCGTCCCGCGACGAGGTAAACGCCACCGTGCCCCCGTCCGGGGACACAGCCGGCTGCATACTGAACGAATCTCCGTCGGTGAGTTGCCTCGGGTTAGATCCGTCGGCGTTCACGATCCAGAGCTGCACGGCGCCGCTTGCGTCGGATTCATAGACGAGTTGCTGGCCATCCGGCGTCCAGTCTGGTGAACCCTCCAATGACAAGGTGGTCGTGATCTGCCGGTGATCAGACCCATCCGCATTCATCACGTACAAGTCCAGATTGCCGCCCTGATCAGAGACGAATGCGATCCGAGTCCCATCAGGTGAGAAAACGGCGTTTCCCTGATTGCCGGCCTGGTCGGTGACTCTGTAGAAGTTGCTCGCATCGTCGGGGTCGAAGGAGTAGACGTCCGCCTGACCATCTCGTGTGGAGGTAACCAGAATTCGGCCGTGTACGTAGACCGTGGCTGTGTCTACCACGCCCCAAGGCGTGGCCACCGCCACTTGCGCCATACCGAAGCCGGCCGGTTGTAGGGTCCCGTTCTCGTCCACCACAACAACCGTGGGGGCCGAGGACGTCCATGTCAGGCCAGTGGCGGCACTCACCGGCGCGCCCGTCTCATCGGTGAAAAGGGCCTCTAGACTGACGCGATCGCTTCGACCTAGGGTAACCGCACTAGGCCGGATCACGAGACCACCTGCGATCACATTGATCGACCATGCGGCTTCCAGCCCCTCCCCTGGCGCCCGGACCTTCAGTTCGGTCTCACCAAGCGCATTCCCTCTTAAAGCGCCCGTCACGGCGTCAAATGCGGCTATTGATGTGTCGGGCTGCACCCACGTCAATGGCGCTTCCGGAACGGGCGTCTCGTCTTCCGCCAGAGCCGTCGCAGTAAACTTGATGGACCCGCCGAGGGGAACAGCAACCGGCCCATCACTGACCGGGGGAGTGACCTCCAAGATCTCCACAGGCCGATGTACAGTCACCCTTACACGCCCCTCCTGGCCGAAGCCCGTAGCCACGATTTCCGCGTCGCCGCCGGTCACTCCAGTAACCACGCCAATCGGGGATATCCTAGCTACCGCATCGTTGGTGGATCGCCATATGAGCCTTCGTGAGGACACTGGGCGGTTGTTTTGATCCGGAACAACGACCTCTACGGTGTCGGACTGTCCCGGTGACACCGCTAGAATCTCCGACCGGAATCCGAACGGCGCTTGAGCCACCTGCACCGTCACGCGGGCCAGCAGCCCGCTGGCAGCCGCGGCCTCCAACACGCCTTGCCCGACTGACACGCCGACCACCACGCCGTCACGTGTTATCGTAGCGATATCCGGCCTGAGAGAACGCCAGGTGATAGCGATCGGTGCGGCCAGCGTGCCGTCGTCCTTGAGAAACCTGGCCTGGAGTTGGACATCCTCGGACGGAAGCAAGAAAACCGAGCCGGGCTCTATCTGAAGTACCGATGCCACACCAGTACCGCCGGGTTGCCCCATAGCACCTGCCGACTTCACCTGCACCGCTGCAGAGGCCCTTCGATTGCCGACTCGCGCTTCGATGTTCGCTACCCCTGGGGCGATTCCGATGAGAACGGCGATGCCCGGCATGCTGGGATCGTCCTCGACCCGGACTATCGCAGGACTGCTGGAGACCCAGACGAAGCTGGCGCTCGCGATGTTGTCTCCTCTGGCGTCGTAGGCGGAGGCCAGAAGCTCCTTGCGCTCTCCAACCCCAAGAGTGACCGTCATCGGCGCAACCTGAACCTCGGCAACCTGCTGGCCCGCCGATCGTTCCGGCATGAGGAATGACAGGACTACGAGCGTCAGCGAGATCGAGGATCGAACCGGGCACATGGCACTGAACCGTGTGAAATGGCGTAACTGACTGCAAACACTAAACATATGTGTCGCTACGTTAGGCAAAACTGGGTGTCTCTGTCAAGGCAAAACCTCACTTAGCGGGCTTGACATCCAAACGGAGGTCCGCAGCCCTTCAATTTAGGCCTCATACTCTTGCGAATGGGACTTCAACCAGTCAAATCTTAATCCTACGTTGTGAACGATCGACCGAGGGAGAACCTGATGCTTAGCAACCTCGAACCCAGTGGACCCAGCTTCGGCGGGCCGGGCATGTGGGACCCGATGCCCCTTTCGCCTCTGTCGCGCCCAGGCTCCAGACAGCAGAAGGTCGAGCCAGAGCGAGCGCACCTCATCTGGTCTGAAACTGAGACCAGTACCGAATCGCCACCGGACAAGAAGAAGGCCGGGGCGAGTGGACGCCGCAATGCGGCGAAGAAGACCTCCAGGAAGCGGGCTGCCGGCAAGAAGAAGGCGACAAAGAAAAAGAAGCCTCTGAAGAAGGCAAAGAAGGCAGTCAAGAAGAAGAAAGCCGTAAAAAGAAAAGCCGCCAAGAGGAAGGCTGTGAAGAAGAAGGCCAAAAAGAAGGCGATCAAGAAAAAGACGGCGAAGAAACGTGTTACCAAGAAGAAGGCCGCAAAACATGGCGCGAAGAGGACGGGATTCAAGAAGAGCGTCAAGAAACGCCCTACCCGTAGGACTGCGGGGCGGAAGAAGCGTTCCCGCTGATCCCCAGCTGATTGTCAGACAGCCGGGTCACACCGAGGTTGGTAAGACCCGGCTGTCACCATCGCCCAATCAAAAGGTCGTCTGGATGTTCAGAAGCGATATAGCAGCAGCAGTCGCGTTGTCGGTTTCCCTAGCCTTCGCGGCCTGCGGAGGAGATGAACCCACCACCGCCTACGTTGGGGCAACCGTCTTTGACGGTTCGGGGGCCCCTCCGATCCTGGACGCGAACATCGTCGTCGTGGGCGGACATATCGAACAAGTGGGCCCGCCTGATCTGGTCAAGGTACCTCGAGGAGCGACGAGAATTCGCGTAGATGGCAAGTGGGTAATCCCGGGCCTAATCGATTCGCACGTCCACGTCGCCCGATGGACGCTGCCCCGCTACCTAGCTTATGGAGTCACGTCGGTGCGAAGTATGGGAGGTTATGCCGACACGGTGGCAGCCCTACGCGATTCGGTCCAATTGGGCTCGCTGTTGGGTCCGCGGATATATGCTTCTGGGCCAATGATCGATGGCGCTCCAGCTACCTGGCCCAGCGCCACTCCTGCGACGGACGCAACAGCGGGGAGACGGGCCGTCGATCAACGAGTTCTGAGCGAGTTCAGCCACGTCAAGGTGTACTCGAAACTGGACCGGCGACTACTGGCAGCCGTAATCGATGAGGCAAAGGCCTTCGAGCTTCCCGTCGCGGCTCATCTCGGAAAGGTCGATGCGGTAACCGCTGCCCGTATGGGGGTTTCCTCCATAGAGCACTTGAGCGGCGTGGTCGAGGCAACGCTGCGGAATCCAGCCGCCCTGCTGGCGAGCCACGACGACTTCTTCCGTGGCTGGAAGGCATTCGAGCGCGCTTGGACGAGGCTGGACTCCGCCAGACTGGAGCAGACTGCCATCGAGTTGGTGGACGCGGGTGCGGCGATTGTGCCTACCCTTGCCCTTCATGAGGTGTTCGGACACTTGGCAGACCAGGATTTCATCTCCGAGCTCGACCTGTCGGGAGTACCACAGGCCGTTCGGGATGAGTGGGACGTACCCGACCTGATCCGGCGTGCCCGACTCGCGACCTCGGATTTCAGGGCGTTCCGACGCGCGCGGCCGGTGCAAGACCTCTTCGTCCGACGCTTCCGGGCGGCAGAAGGGCTGGTTGTCGCCGGATCTGACAGCCCCAATCAGCTCTTGGCGCCGGGGGCGAGTTTGCACCGTGAGCTGGAGCTTCTGGTTCAAGCTGGTCTCTCAACTGAAGAGGCTCTCCTGGCAGCGACGCGGGATGCGGCGCGATTGATCCGGGTTGATTCGGTCGGCTCCATCTTGCCCGGACAGGTCGCTGACTTCGTGGTGCTCATGGACAGCCCGCTGGATGACATCACCCACATCCGTCTGATCGAACGAGTGGTCTATCGCGGGACCAGCTATCACCCAGATCACTTCAAGTCCGAGTGGTGACGGAGTAGTTTGCTGGAACCAATGCGGTCCGACAGCGTTGTGACTCGGCCCACAGAGGGTTCCACCCACTGAGGAGGTAACGACCGTTGCCGGATTCCCATCGTTTGATCGCGGTTGTACATGCAGATGAGAGTTGTCTGGGAAACGGTCGGGATGGGCAGAATCCGGGCGGTGCCGGCTCTCTCGTAGAAATGCAGATCGGAGGCAGAATACACCGCACGGACATCCACATCTCGAGTCCCGACACCACGAACAACCGGATGGCGCTGTCTGGCGCGATCGCCACTCTCGCGCTACTACGCGAGGAGTACGGCCAGTTGGCTGTGGTGTTGGTTTCTGATTCCCAGTACCTGGTAAAGGGCATGAATGAGTGGATGCCCCACTGGCGCGCCCGCGGGTGGAAGAGGAAGAAGGGAGCGGTTGAGAACGTGGAACTCTGGAAACAGCTTGAGAGATTGAGTAAGCGATTCGACCCGGAACCCATTTGGCGATGGGTTCGCGGACACGACGGCCATCCGAAGAACGAGTACGCTAACGACCTGGCAATGAAGGCAGCCAAAGAGCAAGCTCTCTCCGAGGGAGCCGTTGAGTCGCTGTTTGACGATTGGCTCGCCCAAAAGAAGGCAAAGGGTGAGTTTGCCGACTACGACCCCGATCAGCACTTGATGGAACTCGCATCTCTGGTGCATTGAGGCGATGACGGTCTACAAGGACGGAATCGAAAGGAACACGCACCCGCTGAACCTGCTTCCCGATGGCGCGCAGACGCAGGTCAGCCGCATACCGCTGTACGAGGTATACATGCGCATGGCTGAAGAGTTGGCAAAGCGCTCAACGTGCGCTCGACTGCAGGTCGGAACAGTCGTGACAGACACGTCGCTGCAGAACGTGGTGGCCATCGGATACAATGGGAACGCCAGAGGATTCCCGAATCGCTGTGATTCTACTGTGCCGGGTGTGTGCGGTTGCATCCACTCCGAGATGAATGCACTAGTCAAGGCGCCCGGTGGGATGCAAGACAAGGTCGTGTTTGTAACCGATAGCCCCTGCGTCATGTGCGCCAAGCTGATGGTCAATTCCGGCACGAGTCATGTCTTCTACCGTCGCCCATATCGTGATCCGACTGGCTTGGAAGTTCTACAGACCGCCGGAGTAACCGTGGTGAAGTACGATCGTTGGGCGGACGAGTGGAGGTAGAGAAGCCCAAGGAACTCGATCCCATGGACGATCTCGAGCGACTGGTTCGCGAATTAGCGAACATCATCGGTGCGGAAGATTCCGCGAGGTTCCGGACTCCATTTCAGATCTCCGAATTGTACCAGAGCATCCTGCCGTACCGCAGCCATCGGAAACGCCTGGGGTTCGATTCGAGCGACGACTACGACATGGCCGTGCTGCGCCTATTGGCAGGGGAAGGTGGCTTTGCAGCTGTGGAACCAGCCGAGGTCCAAAAGCAGCTCGCCCTCGAAGCAGAGGCAGTCAACCCCACTCCGGGCCTATACCGCGAGTTCGCGGCTGCGCGAGTGACACTCAACGGCAGCGTCCTGGGACTGGTCAGGAACGCAGCGGACGCATACGCCCCGCCTATTAGTGCTTCAGAACAAGAGGTCATCGACGAAACCGGTTTCGGAACGCCAATGCACACACTGGGCGCCGAACCGAAGCGGCCTGTCTTCGAGGCAGTAGTGGGCGGTGAAAGTCCCGGTGCAGCAACTGAGCCGATTGGACTACTCGACTCTTGCGGCCACTGTTCTCGGCCCTTGCCGGGGCATCGCGAGATCGTTTTTTGCCCGTTCTGTGGCACACGGTTGACGGCCGCACTGTGTCGTCGCTGTGGCAGCGAGATCGAGCAGGGCTGGCGCTTCTGCGTCAGCTGCGGCACTGACGCGATCGACGTGGAGGCATGATAATGGAAATCTTGCTAGGAAGTCTGGCCGTAGTTGTCGCCTATCTGTTCGGCAGCCTCCGCATCCTCAAACAGTACGAGCGGGGCGTGACGTTTCTACTTGGCAAGTTCTGGGCTACCAAGGGCCCAGGCCTTGTCTTCGTGCCGGCAGGCGTCGCCAAGATGCGCAGAATCTCACTGCGCATTATTGCCATGGACATCAAACCGCAGGACGTGATCACCAGAGATAACGTCTCAATCAAGGTCAATGCGGTTCTATACATGCGCGTCAAGGACCCTCAGATGGCGGTGATCGAGATCGAGGACTACCTGTTCGCGACGAGCCAGTTGGCGCAGACCACACTGCGAAGCGTGTTGGGCCAAGCGGAATTGGACGAGTTGCTCGCGGATCGCCACAAGATCAACTCCATCTTGAAAGAGATCGTGGACGAGCGCACTGAGCCTTGGGGAATCGAGGTCTCCGCTGTCGAGGTAAAGGACGTCGATCTTCCGGTCGAGATGAAGCGTGCTATGGCACGGCAGGCAGAGGCCGAGCGTGAGCGGCGGGCCAAGATCATCGCTGCCCAGGGAGAGTTTCAGGCGGCTGGAAAACTCCAGGAGGCTGCAACCATCATTGGCCAAGAGCCGTCAGCGATGATGCTCCGTATGCTCCAAACGGTGGTGGAGATATCGAGCGAGACTACCTCAACCGTTATTCTGCCGTTGCCCATCGACCTAATCAAACCGTTTACCGACTTAGCAAAGAAGATCACGGGGGCCGCTGCACAGCAGCTTCCTGAGTCGACCGGCACGCCGTTGCCCGCCCGAGAACCCGCGGAGCGCAAGAAGACGGCACCATGAACGATCTCGTACCTGCAGATCGCCGCATAGATCGTCCCGCGTTGCAACGCATCATCCAGCGCGCAGCGGAATTGCAGACTGCCGACCGTGACGTAGGAGAGAGCCTCACGGAAGAAGAACTACTACTCCTGGGTGAAGAGGTGGGTATCCTGCCCGTGCACCTGCGCCGGGCGCTGCAAGAGGAGCGGACGCGAGCCCTTGTTGCCTCCGACCGCGGCGTGTTCAATCGACTGGTGGGGCCACGGTTTGTGGCCGCAGAGCGCGTGATTGCAGGGACCACGGACGGAATCGAAGCAGCACTCAAGCACTGGATGACCGAGGGGGAGCTTCTGCAGATCAAGCGGCGCTTTCCGGACAGGATGTCGTGGGAACGCAAAGAAGGAGCTTGGGCTTCTCTCAGACGCTCGTTCGGGGCCGGAGGTCGCAAGTACGTTCTCTCACGTGCCCGAGAAGTAGTGACGCGAGTGGTCGATATGGAAGGGCGCAAGTGCCTCGTGCAACTAGTTGCTGACCTCGCCAATACACGCAACGAGCATCTGGTAGGAAGTGGCGCGACCATCGGTGCAGGGGCGTTGACCACGGGCGTGGCACTTGTTCTAGGTGTGATGACGCCAATCGCGGTGATCCCAGCGCTCCTGAGCGCACCGATCGCCGTCGCGATCGTACGTTCCCGTCGTAAGCAGACAGAAGACTTCCAGGTAGCCTTGGAACAGATCCTCGACCGCCTACAGCACGGAGACCCCGAGCCGCAGCCGGCAAAGAGAATCACGGGCGCGGGGGTGGTTGACAGAATAGCCGAGGAGATTCGCAAGAACCTGTAAACGACTGCCCGAGAAACAAGCGAATCCCCGGCCGTCGCACAAGTAATCAAATGACAGTGATTGCGACTCGCCTAATCATTGGTATCACCGCGGTAAGCCGGGGCACTCTGCCATTCGCTCAGATTGCCGGCAGCTGCCTTGCACTGGCGGTTTGCGTAACTGGATTGTCCGTAGGATGCGGCGCTGGTGGGGTTCGTCCGCGGTTTACTCCGTTCACCGAGTCCCTGCGTGATACGGTGGCAGCCTCGCCTGATTCGGTTGTCTTGATCGCCGCCGAGATTCTGGAAGCCGAAGGAATCGCTGTACATCACGTGAGGCGGCGTGAAGGCTACCTGGAAACACACTGGTTTGACGCAGCTACTACCCAACGTGCTAGTGCTGAGAGCGTGCGCACTGAGTCTCTCACCATCATACGCTTGTGGGCAGACGCCGTTACGGAACGCCAAACGCTCGTGGTGGCCGAGGCCGCCCGACCGCTCTTCGTCGATCCATCCTTGCCCACTAGGGAGAAAGAAGTCGCCGTCTCCGAAGATCACCCCGGACACGCTTTCCTACAGCGAGTGTTTGAACAAGTAACGGCATCTCCGGCCCAGCGCCCGTGACGCAGCTGCCTATTCACAGTGTGGCCATCGGCCGCAGGATGACCTCTGAGGATGACCTCTTATGGGACGTGTTGATCGTGGGGGCCGGACCAGCTGGAGCAACCGCCGCGTACCATCTCACGTCGGCGGGGTTCTCGGTGCTGTTGTTGGACAAGAAAGAGTTTCCCCGCGAAAAGGTTTGTGGTGACGCGCTGATTCCGGACACCCTGCACGGCTTACGAGCAATGGGCCTGTATGAAGCAGTTCGTGAACTCGGATTCTGTGTCGACCGACTCACCATCATGAGCCCTTCCGGAATCCGCGTCGAGTTGCCCGCTGAGTGTGTTACTCTCAGACGCGAGGTTCTCGATCGACTCATGGTACAGCAAGCCGTCGCGAGCGGCTCGGTCTTTCGAACGGAGAGAGTGACCGGGTTGCGCGAAGCAACTGGCGCCGTGCACGCTAAATTGGCCGACTCACAGCTGGAACCACGTGCACGTATCGTTGTGCTTGCCACTGGGGCAGACGTTGCATTGCTCGACAAGCTAGACATGGTCATGCGCCGGCGACCTAGTGCAGTGGCTCTCCGTTGCTACATGTGGTCGCCGGTGGAGATTGAGGAGCTGATAGTATCCTATGAGCGCAGAATCGCACCAGGTTACGCCTGGATCTTCCCTCTGGGGTGCAACCAGTACAACGTTGGCTGTGGCGTATTCCTGAGCGCACGGGACAGCCAGAAGGTGAACCTGAGGACCGTGTTCGAACGTTTCACAAAGGAGACCACCGTCGCACGACGCTTGCTGCAGAAGAGCCAGACCATAACACCCCTCAAGGGAGCCAGAATCAGAGCCGGTCTGGACGGGTCGGTAATGGGTGTAAAGGGCAGAGTCGTGCCAATCGGTGAGACGATTGGAGCGACTTATCCCTTCACCGGCGAGGGTATTGGCAAGGCGATGGAGACGGCGGCCGTCGCAGCCGAGCACATAGCGAGCGCTCTCGAGACAGATGATATGGAACCGGTGAAACAGCTAGCGGGAGAAATCGAGCGACGGCTCGCCCCCAAGTACCGTGGATATCACGTGGCTCAGCGTTGGCTTGCACACCCCTGGTTGAGCGATTTGATGGCGTCGCGGATGCGGACTGATAGATCCTTGCGCGACAAAGCAGCCGGCATACTGAACGAAACCGTGGACCCTAAGACTCTGTTCACCTGGCGCAGCTTGGTCCCGAACTGGCGCACAACCACCTCGCGTCTCACGCGGTGGCGTACGTGAGTAGTGGGTCAACCGGCCCTCTAAGTACAGCGGCATCTGACCGTGCGTTCTGCCACGAGATGCTGCCGCGAGTGTCTCGCACGTTTGCGATCTGCATTCGCCTGCTGCCACCCGAACTCGAACACTCAGTGCTCGTAGCCTACTTGCTGTGTCGCATCGCGGACACGATCGAGGATACGATCCGACTGCGGCCAGGGGACAAGAAGCGCTTATTGGCTCACTTCAGCACGTGCCTTGACGAGATGGGGCCCGACGCCGAACCGCTCCAAGAGGCCTTTGCCGAGTCTATTGACGACGATGAACGGCTGGCACGGGAAGCCGACGTGGTGCTGCGTGAGTTCCAGCAACTTCCCGAACGGCACCAGTCCGCTGTCAGGCCGTGGGTGAAAGAGATGTGCACTGGAATGGCGGCCTTCGCCGAGGAATCGGAGGGAGAACAAGACACTACATCCACCTCGATCGCTACGGTGCAGGACCTAGAGCGTTACTGCTACTATGTCGCTGGCACTGTCGGACACCTGCTCACCGAGCTATTCGGGCAACAGACGTCCGTTACGAAGCAGCGGTACGCCCGTATGAAATCGCTCGCGACGAGCTTTGGTCTTGGACTGCAACTCACGAACATAATTAAAGACGTGGCCGACGACCGGCGTCGAGGCCGCAATTTCGTGCCAAGACAGCTCTGCCTGAGCGCCGGCATTACGCCGGAACAAGTTCAAGGGCACGGTACATTCCGCGAGTCACGACAAGTCATGGACCAGTTGATCGACAAGGCAAAGGAACACCTGTGTGACGCCCTGGAATACTCCACTGCACTGCCACGCAGGTCGTTCAGGGTGCGAGCATTCTGCCTGACTTCGTTCTACTTCGCCGTCCGCACGCTGCGACTCGCGGAACACGATCCTCGCCTACTCGATCCAAACCACAAACTGAAGATCACCCGAGGCGAGGTGTACCGAACCATAGCTGCCACTAAGC
Organism: Gemmatimonadota bacterium; assembly: GCA_039589275.1. Classification (GTDB taxonomy): domain Bacteria; phylum Gemmatimonadota; class Gemmatimonadetes; order Gemmatimonadales; family GWC2-71-9. The sequence goes on from JBDHHP010000004.1 coordinate 32,348, forward strand.
TCATCGCTCCCGTAGACTCACTCGTTCGCAGATACTTCCGTCGACTCGCGGGCGAGGCCTGGTGGCGCAGGTATCTGACTCACCGCAGAACGGCTCAGGAAGCTGGTTGAAGAATGCAGCGTCTCTCATATCGCCGCACTGCACTACCAGCAAACCGCTTTCTATGAGACAGTACCTCGACATGCTGCGGCACGTGCTCGAGCACGGCAAACCCAGGTCGGATCGCACGGGTACTGGTACATTCTCCGTGTTTGGCTACCAGACGCGGTTCGATTTGGGCGCTGGCTTCCCATTGACTACCACCAAGAAGCTGCACCTGAAGTCGATCATACATGAGTTGCTGTGGTTTCTGCGCGGCGAAACCAACGTTCAGTACCTGAACGAAAAGAAAGTGACGATCTGGAACGAGTGGGCAGATCAAGTCGGAGACCTCGGCCCAGTATACGGACGCCAGTGGCGCAAATGGAGCTCCGGAAACGGAGAGCAAGTTGATCAGATTGCCGAGGCGGCCAGACTGATCCGCGAGGAGCCCAGCTCTCGCAGGATAGTGGTGAGTGCATGGAACGTGGCGGATCTACCGAAGATGGCCCTCGCACCTTGCCACCTGTTGTTTCAATTCTACGTCCGGGACGGCAAAATCTCGTGCCAGCTCTATCAACGCAGCGCAGATCTGTTTCTAGGCGTGCCTTTCAACATCGCCTCCTATGCACTGCTCACGATGATGTTTGCCCAGGTGAGCGACCTCTCGCCAGGCGAGTTTGTGCACACTTTCGGCGATTTGCACCTGTACTCCAACCACCTAGAGCAGGCACAGCTGCAACTCAGCCGGGAACCAAGACCGTCGCCCAAGGTAGAAATAAATCCGGAGGTGCAATCGATATTTGACTTCCGGTACGAGGACTTCAATCTCGTAGGTTACAATCCCCACCCGCATATCGCGGCAGACGTTGCCGTATGACGATCTCTCTCATTGCAGCGATGGCGGAGAACAGAGTCATCGGTCGCGGCGCGCAATTACCGTGGCGACTTCCGGCAGACATGAAGCACTTTAAGGGACTGACCGTCGGGCACACCGTCATCATGGGCCGCAAGACCTTTGACACGTTAAACGGACCCTTGCCGAATCGACGGAATGTCGTCGTAACCCGAGACCGGGAATACCGGCGGGAAGGCGTGAATGTCGTGTATTGCCTTGCTGACGCAATTCGGCTCGCTGGGCAGGACGACGAAGTGTTTGTGGTGGGGGGAGGGGAAATCTACAAGGAGGCACTACCACTCGCAGATCGACTCTACCTCACCGTGGTCCACACAACCGCCGACGGCGATGTCTTCTTCCCCGAGTTTGAGCTGTGTCAATGGAGCCTCAAGAATGAACAGCGGCACGAGGCAGACGACAAACACGTCCATGCTTTCAGCTTTCGGCTATACGAAAGACGTCATTGACCGCCCCAATCAACGAAAAGCGCCGAGTGTTGCGCGCTCGACGCTTTTCTAGCGTGCAACTGGAGCGGGTCTAGTGCTTCGCAGCCTCTTCCTCTTCCCGTTTCTTCCCCGCTATGATCTTCTCTGCCACGTCCCCCGGCACGTCCTGGTAGCTGGAGAACTTCCAGCTGAAGGTGCCCCTACCGCGAGTCATGGAGTGTAGCTGAGTCGAGTACCTGAACATCTCGGCCTCGGGAACCAACGCCTTTACTTTGATCAGCCGCCGATCCGGCTCAGTCCCGAGAATCTGACCACGGCGTGAGGAAAGATCGCCCATCACGTCCCCGAGGTTGTCGTCGGGCGTCCACACCTCGACGTCCAAGATTGGCTCCAAAATCACCGGCCTGCACTTGGGTGCGACGTTCCTGAAGGCCAGGATACCCGCCATCTTGAACGATTGCTCACTGCTATCCACATCGTGATAACTGCCATCGTAGCAGTCCGCCGAAAAGTCAACCACCGGCGCTCCAGCCAACACTCCTCGTGCTGCCGCCTCCTTTATCCCCCGGTCCACGGCCGGGATGTACTTGGATGGAATCACACCTCCGACGATCGAGTTGATGAACTCGTACCCACTTCCACCCGGCTTTGGTGCGATCCGAATCCGGCAGTCTCCGTATTGGCCCCGTCCGCCAGATTGCTTCTTGTGTTTGCCTTGCCCGTCGCCCTTACCCCGGAACGTCTCACGGTAGGCAACCTTGGGTCTCAACAGTTCGGAGTGGACACCGAACTTCCGCTCGAGCCGCTTGGCGATAATCTCCAAATGGCGTTCACCGCGACCGCTGATCAGTGTTTGTCTTAGCTCCGCGTTGAAGTGGTGGTGGAACGTGGGGTCCTCATCATGCAGCTTCTGCAGCCCGGTGGACAACTTGTCCTCTTCGCCACGAGTCGTAACCGCAATCGCCATGACTATCAGCGGATCGGGAAAGGGGATCTTAGACACCACAACCTGGTTCCCCTGCTGCGACAGGGTGTCGTTGGTATGCGTGTCCTTGAGCTTCGCCACCACACCGACATCACCTGCGTGGAGCTCGATTACTTCCGACCGTTCCTTGCCCTGTGCTACAGATAGGTGGTTCAGTTTCTCTTGCACGCTGCGGGGCGCATTATAGACCTCTGCGCCATTGCCGATCTTGCCCGAGTAAATCCTGAACAGAGATACGTCGCCGACATGTGGCTCTGAAACGGTCTTGAAAACCTGCGCCACGAACGGAGCGTCGTCTTTGGCTTCCACCAAGACCTCATCAGCCTGACCCCATCTTTGCGCGGCTGGCGAGGTGCATTCACTTGCTGCGGGCGCGAGTTCCACCAACTTGGTGAGCAACGCGCGCATTCCGTAGGTCAGCTCCGCGGATCCGCAAAGCAACGGGAACAGCTCGCCTTTCACCATACCGGCCTTGGCCGCCTCGATCACTTCGTCGAGGGAAATCTCCTCACCGCCCAGGTAGCGCTCGAGTAGATCGTCGTCTGTCGTTGCAATGGTCTCGATAAGGTCCTGTGAGTATCTCTCCAAGCGATCTTGATACTCTTCGGGTACGTCGACCTCGTCATATTCGCCAGTCTTCGTACCCTTCTTGTACATGTTGCACTTCTTGGTGAACAAGTTGATGATGCCATGGAATTCAGAGCCTTCACCCACCGGAATCTCAATCGGGACAACTTTGTTCGTGAGATGGTCCTTTATGTCCTGATAGACACGTTCGAAGTCCGCGTGCTCTTTGTCCAGCATGGTTACCATGAATAACCGCGGCACTCCGCGCTCAGCCGCGTACTCCCAGACCTTCTCTGTGCCCACTTCCACTCCTGACGTAGCCCCAACAACCACGAGCGTCGCGTCGGCGGCGTACACGCCCGCCATCGCGTCGCCAGTGAAATCGAGGTATCCGGGAGTGTCGATGAGGTTGATCTTGGTGTCCATCCACTCGGCGTAGGCCAACGCCAAGCTGATTGAATACTTCCGTTCGATCTCGTCTGGGGTGTAATCGGTGAGGGCTGTTCCGTCGGGAACTGAACCATGCCGCTTGCTGCTTCCGGCCACAAAAGCGAGCGCATCTACCAAAGTTGTCTTTCCACTCGCGCCATGGCCCACCACCGCAACGTTGCGTATGGCGTCACCTGCATAGACACGCATGTGTCACACCTCCTCAAATCGGGAGGGGGAACATGGTCAAGTGTTGCAACGAAGTCAAATCCCTGCCAATCATGCCCCAGAAGGTAGATTCCAGCTAGATTCGTGCTCATGTCTATTCCTCTCACTCTCCTGTTGGCACTGCATCTCGCCGCCTCTGCAGTGCTGGCGGCGTACGGCTATCATCGACTGAGTCTAGCTGTCCGGTTCCTCCGGCAGTCGCCAACGACCCGTACACGAGATCCGGCTCGCGAGACGCAATACCCTTCTGTGACGGTGCAGATCCCGTTGTATAACGAGCGATACGTTGCCGAGGACATAGTCTGCGCTGCAGCCGAGTTGGATTATCCTGTGAGCCAGCTGGAGATTCAGGTGCTCGATGATTCGACTGATGAGACAACGGCTGTGGTGGGAAGGGTCGTGCGAAGATACCGTGCGCGGGGCATTCGGATTTCGCACGTGCGGCGCGGCACCCGGTGTGACTTCAAGGCAGGTGCGTTGGATCACGGACTTGCCTGCGCTCGTGGCGAGCTGATCGCAATATTCGACGCCGACTTCGTCCCACCGCGTGACTTTCTCTGCAGACTGGTTGGTGAGTTCGCCGATCCTCAGGTGGCGATGGTTCAAGCCCGATGGGGGCACCTCAACCAGCCGGCATCTCTGCTCACGAGGGTCCAAGCGCTGCAGCTTGATGCACACTTCACCATTGAACAGGGCGTCCGCTGCGCGGGGAGTCTCTTCTTCAACTTCAATGGTACTGCCGGCATCTGGCGCAGGGCGGCCATCAGAGACGCGGGAGGGTGGCGAGCCAACACACTGACGGAAGACCTCGATCTATCCTACCGTGCTCAGCTCAACGGTTGGCGTTTTGTCTACCGTGATGATGTCGAGGCTCCGGCGGAGCTGCCGGTTGAGATCGCAGCTTACCGCCAGCAGCAGCAACGGTGGGCACAGGGCGGAGTGCAGGCAGCGACCACTCTGCTACCACGAGTCGTAAGGGCAACGCTTCCTACTAGGGTGAAGCGCGAGGCTTTCTGGCATCTGGCAGGGCACTTCGCGTATCCGGTGTTGGTGACGATGGCGATGGCCGGTGTTTCTGCTGGTTGGCTCGCTGGGGAGCACTACCGCCCCTGGTTCTACGGCATTGACGGCTTCCTGCTGTCTTTCGCGACACTTTCGCTCGCGTTCTACTATGGGCTGGCCGCAAAGCTTCGTGGTGGTCCGGAGTGGCCGAAACGGCTCGCTCTCGTGCCGTGCGTCATGGTCCTTGGAGCAGGCATTTCCCTGGGACAGTCGATTGCGGTTGCTCGAGGCGTCTTCAGGTGGCCTACGCCCTTCGTGCGAACACCCAAGTACCGGCAGGGCGGTAAGCACGACCGCGCCTGGCGCAGAGCGTCATACAGGGTCTCCGCCCTCGGTGTTGCGCTAGCTGAATGTTGTGCGGGGTTAGCTGTACTTGTGGTTGGAGCGTGTGCGGTCGTACAGCACCTCGCGGTCCCTCCAGGGGCCATAGCGCTGTTCGGAACAGGCTTCCTGGCCACTGGTACGGCAGCACTCATTCAGCACCGCGGCAAACGGACCAGGAATGATCCCGCTACGCTATCCACCCGGGAGAAGGCAGCGTAGTATTAGGGCTGTTGATCGCCACCCCAGACACCTCGTCCGGGAGGTCTCTTTGATTGAGGATTCACTCGCGAAGTTCCAGAACTCGGCTCACGGATTGATGCGCATCGTGGTCGGGTTCCTCTTCTTCACCCACGGCGGACAAAAGCTCTTCGGATGGTTCGGCGCCGACGGCACAGTCGAGCTACTGTCTCGAATGGGCGTCGCCGGAATCCTAGAGTTCGTCGGCGGCCTCATGATCATGCTCGGCCTCTTCACCCGACCGGTGGCTTTCATCCTCTCCGGTCAGATGGCCGTGGCGTACTTCTGGGTTCATCTTCCCAACGGACTCTGGCCCTGGGCAAACCGGGGAGAGCTGGCCGCACTCTACTCATGGGTGTTTCTCTTCCTCGCAACAGCGGGTGGCGGTAGCTTCAGCGTTGACTCGAAGCTCATGGGCGGGAAGGACACCTAACTTGCACCACCGGAAGTTGCTGGCGGCCACGCTGGCGTTTGCCACCGTGGCCGCCGGACCTGCATTGTCCCAGGAGCGGGCTTTCGTACTGTTCACTCAGGCGGGATACCAGATCCCGTTCAGCAATCTGAGCCAGGATGGAGATGAGTTGCAGTCCGGTTGGACATTTGGGGGTGGGCTCGGACTGCAGCTCGGTGCGCACTACGCGCTCCGAGGGGTCGGGCTGTTCGGCCACAGCGATTACCGGGGACCTGCATTGACCCTGGATGAACCCGGCTTTCGGCGCATGTTCGTGTCACTCGAGGTCCAGACCGGACTGCCGACCTCTGGAGGCTGGGCTCCGTATGCCTTCGCCGGCGCGGGTCTGGCACGTATGGATCCCAAAGACCTCAGCCTAGAGAGCTTTTCGAGTTTCATGGCACGCTTCGGCGCGGGCACAAACTATGTCCTGGAGAATAGCTTCCTCACTTTCTTCTTGGAGTCTGGAGGCGTGGTCTACGACTTCGGTGCATACGGCTTCTCCGGCTACCAATTTGACCTGCAGGTACTGCTCGGTCTCGCATACGCCATACCGTATTAGCATCTCATGTGAGCCGACTATGCGATTTGCCCCACGCGCTCATGTTGGCGTCGACGCACCTGATGACGCCAAGCGGTTTCGCTCCGCATGCAGCCACCTGAGCGCTCTTGAGACTACTGCAACTAGGAGTTAAGCTCACCAACGAACCCCGTTGGTCCGACCCTACCGACCCCAAGGTGCTGCGATGCTGTATGAACCAGTGGTAGCGGGGGTAGACGACAGCCCAGAGGGAATCCAGTCGGCGAAGTTGGCTTGGCAGATCGCCGAGCGAGCGGGAGTGGAGTGTCTGTTGATCCATGCTGCAAGAGAGTTCTGGGCAGCATCGGGCGGCACAGACATTCCAATCGACGTAGGCACCATGAATCGGGCCGTGCTTCAGGCCGCTCGTGAACGCCTGAACGACGTGCTTTCCCAGTCGATTCCCGAACACGTCCTGGCTCGGCTCGAAGTGAGACTGGGACGGGCGGCAGTGCTGATACGTGAAGCCGTGGCAGATCGGGACGCAGGGTTGGTTGTGCTGGGAGCAAAGCATCATCCTGCCATCACACGCTGGGTGGGCGGCAGCACGGTCCACAACGTGGTGAGAACCACAAAGGTGCCGGTTTTGGTATCGCGCACCGAGCATCCTGAGATCAAGCGTGTGCTCGTGGCCGTGGACATATCCTATGCGACGGGGCCCACAATCGCTGCGGCTAGACGCTTCACCCAGTTGTTCCGGGCCCAGCTCAAGGTTGTCCACGTCGTCGAACCGCTGCCTCTCATCGCGGCGCTGCCAATCGCCCTAGACCAGGATGCCTACTACCGTCTGTCGGAGACTCAGTTCAACGAGACCATCGGAGTGCACCTCCAAGGTGTCGAAGTCGAGCGTGTCATGCTGCGCGGTGCCGCGGATGATTGTCTGGTGGAGGAGGCAGCCAAATGGGGCGCCGATCTCTTGGTGGTAGGCTCTCATGGGAAGGGTTGGGTGGATCGTCTGCTAGTGGGAAGCACCACAGAGCGGCTACTCAATCACCTCCCTGCATCGACGCTCGTGGTGCCGGTAGCGGCCCCGCGTAGCGACACCTAACCCCGCCGCAAACCCGCCGGATCGCGGGTAGGGAACTCGCCCACCACACGCACCTGGTACTCGCGGCGGCTCAGATGTACCTTGGCCCATATGGCGCAACGGACCAACTCTGAGCCAGACAGGATCTGGTCTCGGATTGAGGATCTTTCACGCGCGGCCATTCGAATCACTGCACTACAGGACCTGGAGAGGGTCCTGCAGGAGGTGGTGGATTCGGCGCGCAACGTGATTGGTGCCCAATACGCGGCCCTCGGCGTACTCGACCCGCAGGGCCGAGGTTTGGTCAACTTTGTAACGAGCGGCATACCCACCGATAAGCACGGTCAGATAGGCGACCTCCCCATGGGCAAGGGCGTTCTTGGTCTGTTGATACAAGATGCCAAGCCGATCAGGATCTCAGATCTTTCAGAACACCCTGGGGCGTTTGGATTCCCGCAGCACCACCCTGGAATGAAGTCGTTCCTCGGTGTCCCCATCCTGGGACGTGAGGTGCCCCTCGGGAACCTCTACCTGGCCGAGAAGATAGACGCCAACGAATTCAGCGAGGAAGATCAGGCTGTTGCTGTTCTGCTTGCTGGGCACGCAGCGGTGGCCGTGGAGAACGCCCGGAGACACGAGAAGGAAGCGAGGCTTCTGGACGAGCTGAAAGGAATGCAGCAGTCGAGAGAGCGGTTCTACGCAATGATCAACCACGAATTGCGCAACGCCCTCACGGCGATCTATGGATGGGCCGACTTACTTCTGCGAAAGGCTGGGGATGATCCACCTCGCGCCGCCATCGAAGTGCACGAGTCAGCAGAGCAAACCCTCGGGTTACTAGAGGACCTGTTGCAGTTGAGCCGACTCGACGCTGAGAAGCTTCGTCCTGTGATTCAAGATGCTGATGCAGTGGACATCGCGTGGGACGCCGTGCGTTCGGTAGAACCAGCTGCTGCGCGCAAAGGACTGCAGATCGAGATCACAGGTGTTTCGGAGCCTACGCCCTGTCGCACTGACCCCCAACGCGTCAGACAGATTCTCATCAATCTGCTCACCAATGCAGTGCGACATAGCCCCGGAGGGGAATCAATCCTCGTGGACGTCAGGGCATCACATGACCTAGTCAGATTCGACGTCGTAGACCACGGAGAGGGAATCGTCTCTGAGGAGCAAGCCACGATATTCGAGGCCTTCGAGGGTGGAAGCAATCAACGAGAACGGGGAACGGGATTAGGACTTGCCCTATCACGGCAGCTTGCACGTTTGCTGGGCGGCGACCTCACGGTAGAGAGCAAGCAGGGGCACGGCGCTCGATTCACGTTGAAGCTGCCCGCTCGGAGCAATGATCATTAAGACGACTTCACATCCGATTCAGTTGGGTCTCACCGGGGGCTCGGTAGGGTTCGCTCCATGAGGGTACTCGTCGTCGAGGACGACCGGAAGGTCGCTGGCTTCATCCAGATGGGCCTCCGGGAGGAAGGTTACGCCGTTGACGTCGCTAGAGATGGTGAAGAGGCGACGACTCTGGCGCACGTGAATGAATACGACGCGATTCTGCTCGACATAATGTTGCCTCGCAAGAACGGGTTGCAGGTGGCAGCCGAGTTGCGCCGCGAGGGACGGAACACACCCATCCTGATGCTCACCGCTCGCGATACGACTGACGACATCGTACGCGGCCTGGACGCAGGAGCCGACGACTACCTCGCCAAGCCGTTCCGGTTCGATGAACTCCTTGCCCGACTGCGAGCGCTTATCCGGCGCGGCGGCTCGACGCGACTGGAAAGGCTGACCTATGGTCCGCTCGAGCTAAACCGCATGAAGCACCAAGCGAGATCGGCAGGAGTAGTGTTGGATCTCACGCCAAGAGAATTCCAGCTGCTCGAGCACTTTATGCTACACCCCGAGGAGGTCGTGCGACGCACGGAACTACTCGAGAAGGTGTGGGATATGCATTTCGATCCCGAGAGCAACGTTGTCGACGTGCACGTTGGCAACCTTCGACGGAAGCTGCGCGAGGCGGGGTGTGACAGCTTGATCAAGACCGTACGGGGTGTGGGATTCTGTCTGAAGGCCAACGACGCTGACGATTGATGCACTCGTTACGCCGCACTCTCGTGGTGCGGTTCTCCCTCACGATGTTCTTGGCCCTTCTGCTGATCTCCTTGTGGGCCTTCCTAGGCACACATTATAGTCTCAGCCGGCAGCTCAACGAGTCTCTCACGTCCACGCTACAGGTTGAAGCCGCGGCACTCGCAGCGAGACTGCCAGTGGGCTTCGAGTCAAACTCGAGTGACCTCGACGCATTCATTCGCCAGATCAATCGGTTCGTGACGATTCGCGATTCTGCGGGACAGGTCGTCTTCTCGAATACACCGTTCACCGACATTCCGCTTGATCCCCACGGCTTCTCAAATGCCCGTTCAGGCGAGAGATCCTTCGTTACCCAAGACTGGGGGCAAAGACGCATCCGATCACTGTATGCCCCAGTACCCGAGGGAAGTCTGGTAGGAGTGTCTGTCATCCATGTGGCTGCGTCTCTCAGACCAATGGCGGAGTTTGAGCGAAGCATCTTCCTGCTAATGCTTGCTACGGTCATTCTGGGTACGGCAGCGACGGTATTCGGCGCCAGTTGGATGGCTGGTTCCGCCGCCTCTCCAGTCGCGGCGATTACTGAACAGACCAAGTCAATCATGCCAGACACAGCGGGAAAACGTATAACTGCGCACGCTGACGTGGTTGAGTTTGCGGGATTGGTAGGCGTTCTGAATGACATGCTCGAGCGCCTCGATGGCGCACTTGCTCAACAACGCCGAATGATTGCCGACCTGGGACACGATCTTCGGACACCGCTCACAGCCATGCGTGGAACGCTGGAGGTGGCGCTGCGCAGCGAGCGTACAGCCGACGAATACCGCTTGGTTCTCAGAAGCAGCCTGGAAGAGGTCGAGCGCCTCCACGCCATCACCGAAGGAGTAGTCATGCTGGCTCGCCTGGAGGCGGGTGAGCTGCGACCCGACAAAGCCCCTGTTGACTTGTACGACTTCGCCGAGGATGCGGTAGAGAGAGTCTTGTCCCGCACTGCCGGCTGGACGATCGAGCTGGCGGACCGACCGCCTGAAGCGACTGGCACCCGGGCCGATGCCCAGATGGTGAGCTACGTTCTTCGTGAGTTGCTGTACAACGTTGTGCAGCACACGCCAGCCGGCACACGTGCAGTCGTTACGGTGACATCCAACGAGGCTGGCGTGTCCGTCTCCGTGTCCGATGACGGACCCGGCGTCCCCGATGAGGAACTTCGACATCTGTTCGAGCGGCTGTACCGGATTGACGAAGCGCGCTCGAGGACCGCTGGCTCTGGCCTCGGTCTCACCATCTCAGCGGCCATTCTCGGAGCGCACGAGGGATCCATCGCTGCTAAGAGAAGCGCGCACGGCGGGTTGGAAATCACCACCCTCTTCCCGCGCTGCGAGCCGCGTCAGACACAAGGCGTACACAAAGCGCCGCCGAGATAAGTTAGGGGTGGCACCAAGTCTCCCTTGAGGGGTAACTTAGCTGTCAAATCACCACAGAACGCCGCACGGGTCCGACGCGCCAGGTGTGCTGTGGACCCTCGCTGCATCGCTGATCAGAAGGAGGATCTAGTGAATAAGTTGTTGACGAGTCTGGCACCAGCTGTGTGTGCAATCGGGCTTCTCGCAACTGCCGCTTCGGCTCAGGACCTGCCGGTGGGAGTAAACGAGCAAGTGATCTCGGAGGGAGAGGCGATTTTCAAAGGTGCCGGGACTTGTTTCGCCTGTCACGGCCAAGACGCCAAGGGAGTTCCCAACCTCGGTGCTGACTTGACGGACGACGAGTGGACTCATGCTGACGGAACGTATGACGCCATTGTCGCTACCATCAACTCGGGTGCTCAAGCTGCCAGCGGGGCCGTGATGCCACCCAAGGGTGGGCCCAATCTCACCGAAGCCCAGGTCAAGGCCGTTGCGGCCTACGTGTGGAGCTTGGCCAACAAATAGCTATTCCCGGCGCAACAAGGTTAGCGGTACATCAGCGGCCCCCACATTGACGGGGCCGCTACTCTCATGTCAGCCCATCGCGAGAACAAGCCGAACTCACGCTGCCAATCGCCAGAACTGCGCAACGAGAAAGCAAACCACGAGACCCATTGCCAGTGGCAGTGCAGCCGAAACCGCAGTCCATTTCACACTGCGCGTCTCTCTCAAGATCGTGTACAGCGTGGTGGAACACGGATTGTGGAGCAGGCTGAACAGCATGAGGTTGATTGCGGTCAACAGCGTCCAACCGCCCGCCCTGAGCAGTTCCCCCGTGTCTGCGGATTCCAGTTCGAACATCACTCCAGCACCTCCGCCGACACCGCCCAAATTGAGCGTCAACACCGTGAGCATTAGAACGGTAGGAATTACGATCTCATTCGCCGGGATCGCCACCACGTAAGCGAGGAGTATTACGCCGTTCAGTCCGAGTAGTAGGCCCAATGGATCGAGCCAAGAGATGAGGTGCTCAGCAACACTGGAGCCCCCCAAGTTGATATTCGAGACCAGCCAGATCACGGCTCCTGCCGGTGCGGCAAAGACTATTGCTCGCCACAGTACGATCAGCGTCCTGTCTATCACTGAGGTGTACAGGGTCTGCAGGATCCTCGGCGGCCGGTAAGGGGGGAGTTCGAGGCTGAACGTGGTTGCCTCACCGCGCAGCACCGTGCGGGACAGCAGCCAGGAAGCGAACAGCATTGCTGCAACGCCCAGTACCGCGACGCTAACCACGGCTGCTGCTGAGATGAGTCCCGCAAAGTGAGCCGGTGCCAGTGCGCCGACAAAGATGGTGGCCACCAGGATCTGTGTCGGCCAGCGACCGTTGCAGAGCGAGAAGTTGTTAGTGATGATGGCTATCAACCGCTCTCGCGGGCTGTCAATGACCCTCGCGGACACGACCCCAGCCGCGTTGCAGCCAAACCCCATGCACATCGTGAGAGCCTGTTTCCCATGCGCACCAGCCTTACGGAACAGGCTGTCGAGATTAAACGCCACCCTGGGCAAGTACCCGAAGTCCTCCAGTAACGTGAACAGGGGAAAGAAGATCGCCATCGGTGGCAGCATTACGCTCACGACCCAGGCCGTGGCGCGATAGACCCCGTCAATCAGCAGTCCGTCCAACCACCACGGTATCCCGATCCCAGGCGCCAGGTCCTTGAGTGCCGGATGAACGGTATCCAGCAGCAGCGCTGCCAGGAGGCGTGACGGGTAGTTGGCGCCCGTAATGGTGAGCCAGAATACGACGGCCAGAATGAGGAGCATCAACGGGAAGCCCGTCCAGCGGCTAGTGAGCAGCCGGTCCAGCACACGGTCCACGTCGAACTTCGCCCGCCGGATACCGCGAATCCGGCACCGGTCAACAATCCGTTGGGCCGCCGCGTATATGCTCTCGGTGAGAGAATCGTGAAAACCGGGACTCAGATTCCACCTGAGCTGAGTTGCCCGATCAAGGATCTCGGAGGCCGCGATTCCTTCAGACGAATGCTCAACGAGTCCCGGTCCACTCACTGCCGGATGCGCGTCGCCCAGGTCGCCGATCTCACCAGAACGTACCGCCTCTCCCACTCTCTCATCGCCATTGAGTAGTCGAAGAGCCACCCATCTCGCGTTGGGAAGACCGGGATACACCGCTGTAATTCGAGGCAACAGTGCGTCGATCGCTGCCTCGACGTCCTCGGGGTAGTCCTCGATGCGAAATGGGGTGGATTTGATCTCCCCGGTGGCGACCGCGTGAATTGCCTCAAGCAGATCCGTGACCCCTCTCCTCCGGCGCGCAACCGTGGGAACCACGGGCACTCCCAGCTCCTTCGAGAGGACTTCTGCGTCGATGCCGATCCCGTGACGCCTGGCTTCATCAATCAGGTTGAGGCAGACAACTACTCGATCTGTGATTTCTAGAATCTGGATTGCCAAGTTCAGGTTGCGCTCGAGGCGAGTCGCGTCGACCACGATCACGGTCACGTCCGGCTGACCGAAGAGCACGAAATCGCGCGCTACCTCTTCGTCCGCGCTACCGGCTTGCAGGGAGTAGGTCCCCGGCAGATCGATCACGCGGTAGCTTCCGCCGGCGTGGTGGAAGCCACCTTCGGCACGGGCAACCGTCTTACCAGGCCAGTTACCTGTGTGTTGTCGCAGGCCCGTCAACGCATTGAAAACGGTGCTCTTTCCGGTGTTGGGGTTACCCGCAAGAGCCACCAAGAAATCCGATTGGTCAGGCTTGACTCCTAGCTGCACCAAGCGATCGGATCGGTCAGCGGGGCAGGCGTGACACCCGGTTGCGGAGCTGGTAATCACGCTAGTGCGCTACCTGGCGATTGCCTCGCTGCACGTAGATCCACTCAGCCTGCTCCCTGCGCAGAGCGATCAGGGCCCCTCTGACTCGGTATCCAATGGGGTCTCCCGACGCACCCCGGAGTTCGGCATCAACTGATGTTCCCGGGACGAAGCCGAGGTCGAGCAGGCGCCTGCGTTGCAGGCCCTGGCAAAGAGGAGATATTTGCACGACGGTGCCCGACTCGCCTGGGGTCAGATCGCCCAAGTGGTCGAACGGTCCGGCCCCCAACTCCGCCCGGGGCAGTGGCACCACGGTCACATTTGTCGCAGCAACCGGCTCCAGTTCACACTCCCGACCGTCAGCCGTGAATCGCACCACCTCGGGCGTAGACTCCTCCAACCGAAGCCTCATTAACGGTGCGAGGCCGATGTCGACGATCTGTTGGAAGACCTCGCGCGGCTCGTCTTCAAGATGCACGATGGCCCCGTTCTGACCAGGTTTGAGTGCGGTAAGGGCCACACCCTCGCGCGGAGGCATGTCGCCAGCAGCAGTCGGTATCGGATCGCCGTGAGGATCGTAAAGCGGCTGGCCCATTCGCGCGGCAAGCGCTTCCGTTTCCTCCGGCTTCATGGTGTGCTCCGCTTTCTCCGCTTCATCGTGCCAGTCGGCAGGACTCACGTTGGTGCGGTCGGCTAGATATCTCTCCCACAGCCGGTGTGTGCGGAGCAGGCGGAGCGCGTATGACCTGCCTGTGTCAGTGAGCGGGAGACCGACCCCATTGGAGCGGATGAGCTGGAGAGCCTCCAGGTGAGCCACCAGATTCGCTGATCTCGCCCGCGAAATCTCCAGTGCCCCTGCCACGCTGTCGATACTGCAGGGTTTCTCGGCGTACTCTCCGCCGTAGAGGTGTTTGAGTGCATCCTCGATACGGACTCGTTCAGTCATTCGGGCCAAACGGGCGAACCTCGCGACCAATCCCCATTTGGGCCAGAACAGCAAGCTGAGGACGGCTGCCACAACGGCGAACACGAGGAGAGCAAGTCCGGGGTCTACCATGACGCCCCCGGCGCCAGCACGTAGTCCGAAACTGCGGAATCACCGGAGCTGATTAGCATAAGTCTATATTTTCCAATTGTTTACGACGAAGTCGATCCTCCGAGCATAAATTAGCGTTGCCTAATAATCACATTTGGAGAGCAAAACGTCAAGCGGCAGGCTTCTCCCCCGGCGTGCCCGATAAAGACTGGGTGTGGCTCCAATGTGAGCGGTTCATGACGTTTCCCTGCTGACGGCAGACTACCCTATGCGCCACGAGCTCAATCCGAATATCTTGCTCTACCATGGAACCGTTCAAGATAAAGGCCGTCGAGTCGATCCCGTTTACCACGCGCTCGGAACGAGAGACCGCCTTGCGGGATTCCGGGTACAACCTGTTCAACATCCCGGCGAACCTCATCACCATTGACCTGCTGACTGACTCGGGCACCTCCGCAATGTCTGACCGGCAGTGGGCTGGATTGATGGTTGGTGATGAATCGTACGCAGGCAGCCGGAATTACTTCAGGTTTGAAGAGACTGTTCGTCGAATCACAGGATTCCGCCATGTGATCCCGATGCATCAAGGGCGAGTAGCCGAGAACCTGTTGTTTACCAACTTGGTGAACCCAGGTGATCACATCCCCAACAACATCCACTTCGACACCACCAGAGCGAACGTGGAGCACAAGGGCGGTGTCGCCGTCGACTGCGTGAAGGATGTAGCGTACGACCCGCTGGCCGACGTCCCGTTCAAGGGCGATATGGACCTTGGCAAGTTGGACCGGGTTCTCGCCAACGTGGGCAAGGAGCGAATCCCGCTGGTAATGCTAACTATCACCAACAACTCGGGCGGTGGTCAGCCAGTCAGCTTGGAAAACGCACGACAAGTCTCAGCCTGGTGTCGCACCCAAAGCATTCCGTTCTTCTACGACGCGTGCCGCTTTGCCGAGAACGCTTTCTTCAATAAGCAACGCAGCGATATCGGAGGGGAGATCCCGGAGATCGCACGCCAGTTCTTCGACCTGGCTGACGGATGCACGATGTCGGCGAAGAAAGATGGCCTAGTCAATATGGGTGGGTTCGTCGCGCTGAATGACGACGACCTGAAGAGCAGGGTCACCAACATGCTGATCCTGATCGAGGGCTTCCCTACCTACGGTGGCCTCGCGGGACGTGATCTCGAGGCAATTGCACGGGGACTGGACGAAGTCCTGGACGAGCGATACCTGGCCCACCGCATTGGACAGGTACGAGATTTCGGTCGCACCTTGTGCGATTCGGGTGTGCCCGTTCTACTGCCAATTGGTGGTCATGCCGTTTACCTCGATGCACGCCGGTTTCTACCGCACATCCCTCAAGATCAGTTCCCGGCGCAGGCGCTGACCTGTGCACTCTACTTGGAGGGAGGCGTGCGTGGTGTGGAGGTTGGGGGCCTCATGTTCGGCGGAGCTGGCAACTGGCCAGAACTCGAACTCGTACGCCTTGCGGTGCCGAGAAGGGTATACACCGCGAGTCATCTCAATCATGTCGCGGCGGTTACCAAGCAGCTGTACGAGAAGCGAGAGACGATTAGCGGCCTACGAATCACCTACGAGGCACCAGTCCTGAGACACTTCACGGCGCGGTTGGACACGATCTAGAGCCATCCAACCCTCTCCTGCACAGATGGGAATAACATGAGTCCTTTCAATAGAGTGGCTGTCTTCACATTGCTTTTGGCTGCTTGCGGGAGTGGGCGCCAATTCGGCACGGTAGAACTCGGGAGCCTCTCTGTCGAAGGAGAAGTACAGCAGGAATTCCTATCACAACAGCTTCTCCAACTCGATCCCACGTTCGAGGCGTGCTACGTGCGTGCCCTCAGGGCCAATCGATCGGCCGAGGGCGTGATCGCGATGAACATCTCAGGTAAGAACGGGCATGTGATCCCCGAGATAACGGCGAATGAGACCGGCAGCGACGATCTGGGTGAGTGCGTGGAGAGCGCAGTCGCCCAACTTCCGATACGAGAACCGGCAGGTTATGACCCTTGGGATTTTGTCGGCCAATGGAGTGTGAGGTTCGACATCATCAGAAGCGGGCAATAGCGGAGAGCTGCCCGCACGCGCACAACAAAAATGCCGGTGCACACGGGCACCGGCATCTTGCGTCACTGGTTGGCTACTCAGATCTACTCAGGCGCGTGTTCCACCTCGACCCGCCGCACGTTTGCAGCGTGCAAGCCCTTGGGACCTTCCTTCACCTCAAACTCCACCGGGTCTCCCTCCTGCAAAGTGCGGAAGCCCGTTCCATCAATCGCGGTATAGTGGACGAAAACGTCCGGGCCATCATCGCGCTCAATGAACCCAAAGCCCTTCGCACTGTTGAACCACTTCACCTTACCATTCGACATGCTCGACGGCTCCCAGTATCACGTACTAATTGTCTCACCGGTAGTGTACCGGTACTCGGCCAAACGTTCGGTTAACCTTTAGTTGTTGTACACCGTTGTCAATAGCAACTGAAACAACTTCACTCGCTACTGGACTTGCCCCGAGACGGCGTCAATAGGCATGAAATCAGCCTCGCCACGTAGGAGGGTCAATTTGCAGGGAGCCTGCTCCTAGCGGGCTCGCAACCGGAGTGCCATTCTACTCACATTGTGACACGCTAACACATGACACCGAGGAGCAACGATGCCTTCAATCGATAGAAGGCGCTTCATCACGGAAAGCGCAGGAGCCGCATTGGCGACGTCGGCATTCGCGCCGGCTGTCCTTCTTCGCAGAGACGATAGACGAATACGTGTGGGCGTTGTCGGTGTAGGCGGCAGGGGCACGAGCCTACTTCGTCTCTTGCTGCTGAGACAGGATGTCGAGGTTAACGCGCTGTGCGACATCCGCCCGGAGGCGGTCGAGGGAGCAGCTGGGATGGTGACGGAGAGCGGAGCCGATGCTCCGACGGGGTACACGAATGGAGAGGAGGACTTCCGAAACCTCGTGATTCGCGACGATCTAGATGCGGTCATCATTGCCACACCGTGGCTTTGGCATACGCCCGTGGCAGTAGCAGCCATGCGGGCAGGGAAGGCCGTAGGGGTAGAGGTGCCCGCGGCGGTGACATTACAGGAGTGCTGGGATCTTGTGAACACGTCCGAGGACACACGAATCCCGTGCATGATTCTGGAGAACGTCTGCTACCGCAGAGATGTCATGACCGTACTCAACATGGTTCGGCAAGGTCTGTTCGGTGAGCTGATCCACTGTCAGGGTGGCTACCAACACGATTTGCGAGGCATCAAGTTCCAGCCGGGTGCCGAGTACGGCCCCGGAGCAACTGGAGAAGCAGTGTGGCGTACTCACCATTCGATTACTCGAAATGGTGAGCTGTACCCCACCCACGGGGTGGGACCCGTGTCCAAGTTCCTGAATATCAACACGGGGAATCGACTCGAGTCGCTCACCTCAACTGCGAGTAAGGCCCGCGGCCTGCACAACTACATCATAGCCGAGGGTGGTGAGGACCACCCAAGCGCAAACGTTCGATTTCGCCTTGGTGACGTTGTGACCACCGTCATCAAGTGCGCCAACGGTGAGACTGTCGTGTTGAGTCATGACACGAACTTGCCACGACCATACTCCCTCAACTTCCGAGTACAAGGCACGGGCGGCCTCTGGATGAGCGACAACCGCTCGATATACCTCGAGGGGATTAGCCCGGAACCGCATCGTTGGGAGCCCTTTAGCAACTATCAAGAGTCGTACGACCATCCCCTGTGGCGGCGTTACACAGCGGAGTCAGAGGGGGCTGGTCACGGAGGTATGGATTTCTTCGTAGTCCACGCTTTCGTGGAGTCGGTCAAGCGGCAGGTGCCGCCGCCCATAGACGTATACGATGCGGCCACTTGGAGCGTGATAAGCTCACTGTCGGAGCAATCCGTGGCCGAAGGCAGTGCACCGGTACGGTTCCCCGATTTCACAAGGGGTCGTTGGTCGAAGCGGACCTCATCGTTCGCGCTGGGCGACGAGTTTTGATCGCTCAAGCGGGGTTGCATTCGCCAGAACAGCGGTAGAGGGGACCGTTGCGGGTTGACTCCCCTGGGCGGTGGGGTGCGGCTGTCTTGGAGTCGAACCGAGATGGTCCCCTCTACCGCAACACGCGAATGCAACCCCGGCAAACCGCGCCATAACGGGCCAAATACGTACATTCCAAGGCGAGGCAGTCCCGCCCAAAAGGAGGTCGTCATGCCCACACTACGCCTTGTGATCGCAGCACTGACACTGGCGCTCCTCACAAACCCTGCTACAGGGTTTGCCCAGGAACGCGGTGACAACGCACAGGCCGAACTTCCATCAATTGCGGAGCAGACCACTGGCATGGAGCGGATTGACGGTTTCTTTCCGCTTTACTGGGACGCCGATGCCGGCAAGCTCTGGATGGAGGTCGACAAACTCGGCACAGAGGTGATTCACGCCATGGGCATGGGGGCCGGGCTAGGGTCAAACGACATCGGAATCGACCGAGGGGCTCTTGCAGGATCCCGCGTCCTTAAGTTCGAAAGGGTGGGGCGCAAGATCTTGATGGTGCAGCCCAACTATCGGTTCCGGGCTCAGAGCGACAACCCTGCCGAAGTGCGCGCCGTCACAGACGGGTTTGCCCGGTCGGTCCTGTGGGGCTTCACGGCAGCCGCAGCGACAGGCGACGCGGTCCTCATCGACCTCACAGAGTTCGTTCTCCGAGACATCACGAATATCGCCCAACGACTGCGTCCCGGCACCTATCGCTTCGACGCTAGCCGCAGTTCGGTATATATGCCAATGACAAAGGGCTTTCCACTGAACACCGAGCTGGAGGTCGAGCTGACCTTCACACGACAGCCTGGTGACGGCGGTCAACGGGGTGGCGGGGCGTTCGAGGGTGTCGGCAGTGTGGCTGCTACGGGTGAGGCGGCCAGCCTCCGAATGCACCACTCGTTCGTGGAGCTGCCCGACGACAACTACCAACCGCGAGCGTTTGATCCTCGCTCCGGATACGGCGCTGTCAGCTTCGAAGACCTCGCGACACCGCTCGGTGAGCCGATGACCAAGCGGTTCATCCGCAGGCATCGACTCGAGAAAGTCAATCCATCCGCTCGCTTGAGCGACCCCGTTGAGCCGATCGTTTACTACCTGGATCCGGGTGCCCCCGAACCCATTCGATCAGCGCTGCTAGAGGGTGCACGTTGGTGGGACCAAGCTTTCGCGGCAGCGGGATACAGGAACGCTTTTAGGGTCGAGCTCAGGCCGGACAGCATCAGCCCCCTCGACGCACGGTACAACGTCATCAACTGGGCACACCGCTCTACGCGCGGCTGGAGCTACGGCGGGTCGGTCACCGATCCGCGGACCGGTGAGATAGTTAAAGGCGTCGTCACGCTTGGATCCCGTCGCATCCGGCAAGACTACATGATCGCTGAGGGCTTGCTTTCACCCTACGCCAACGGCGACGAGACACCTCCCGAGCTAGCCGAATGGGCGTTGGCCCGGATTCGCCAACTCTCGGCACACGAGGTCGGTCACACACTCGGCCTGGGCCACAACTACTACGACAGCGACCGGGGTCGAATCTCGGTCATGGACTATCCTCATCCGTTGGTCACGCTCAACCGTGACGGATCGCTCGACTACTCGGAGGTCTATGATGTGGGCATGGGTGAATGGGATTACGTCACCATTGCCTACGGCTACCAGGATTTCCCCAGCGGCACTGATGAGGCAAGAGCCCTCAGGGTCATCCTGGACGAAGCTTGGGACGACGACGTCTACTACTTGTCCAATCAGGACGTCAATGTCCATCCTCGCGTAGACGCGTGGTCGAACGGCACAAACGCAGCAGCCGAGCTGAATCGGATGATGGAGGTGCGGCGAGCTGCAATGTCGCGCTTTGGCGAGAACGCCATCAAACGCGACATGCCACTGGCCACCATGGAGGAGGTGCTGGTGCCGCTCTACATGCACCACCGCTATCAGGTGGAAGCGGCCGCATCAGTTCTGGGTGGCAAGTACTACATCTACGCGATGCGCGGTGACGGGCGCGAGCCGATCCGCCCGGTGCCAGCCAACGAACAACAGGCTGCTCTCCAGTCGCTGTTGGCCACGCTGCAGCCAGCCGAATTGGTGTTGCCAGACCGCCTGTTGGAGAGACTGCCGCCACGTCCCCCGGGCTACGGTGGCTCCCGCGAGCTGTTCCCGCGCTACACAGGGAACGTGTTTGACGCAGTTACACCAGCGGTCGTAGCTGCTGATTTGAGCGTATCGAGCATTCTCGAACCGCGCCGCGCCGCCCGAATGGTTGAGCAACACGCACTCGACGAGTCGCTCCCCGGCTTGGGCACCGTGGTCGACGAGCTGCTGGCAGCGACTTTTGGGGCCTCAGCGGACACACCGTACGAGGCCGAAGTACTCCGGGCGATTCAACGTGTGGTTGTAGAGCGACTCATGGGTCTGGCGGCCGACGCGGTAATGCATCAAGTGCGCGCAATGGCCTCGCTACGACTCGAGCGCTTGCGAGACGATTTCCGAGGTTTCACTAGCTACGCTACCGATTCAGAAGCCGCGCACTACGCCTTGCTGGCACGAGACATCAACCGATTCCTGGAACGGCCTGCCGTGGACTTCACGCAGCCGGCGGCGGTAACGGCACCGCCTGGCGCGCCGATTGGCCAGCCTGCCCTGGAGTGGATAAGGCGGTGGGATGCGGACTTTGGTTGGTGGTGGGACAGTTGGTACGAACAGCATTGAGTTGACCTGGATCGTAGCTCAACAAATGAGGAAGGCGATGGGCTTAGCCACAACGCAGACCCGTCGCCTTCCCTTATCCGACCGGGAATCCGTCGCGCGAGCATGGACCATGGCCTCCGGCTGGTAGCATGCCCAAGTCTGAAGAACTCCTCACCGCTGTCATCTGGGATTTCGACGGCACGCTAGTCGACACCCGAGCCAAGAACCTGGCGGTGACGCGGAGCATCATAGCTGCGTTGACCGGTCGACCACCCGATAGCTATCCCGTTCTCACTTCACTCGACAACTACGAGCATGCGACCCGCGTCGCCACCAACTGGCGTCATATGTACGGCGAGGCCTTTGGGTTCGACGAAGCAGAAATCGACTGCGCAGGCTCGATGTGGGCAGAATACCAGGTCAAGGACGACACGGCCGCACAACCCTTCAGTGGCATCAGCGAGGTTCTTGCCGCGATTCAGCAAGTTCCCCATGGAATTGTCTCACAAAACGCACATCAAAGCATCACGAAGATCCTGACGCAGGCCGGTCTACTGCATCACTTCCAGTGCATCATCGGGTACGAGGAGGTCCCTCTCTCACGACAGAAGCCCGAACCGGACGGACTACTGATGTGCCTGGAGAGCCTGACCAGCTTCGCTCCCGGCGTCGCTCTCTACATAGGCGACCACGAAGTCGACGCTCGATGTGCTTCCAGAGCGAACCATGCGCTAGACGCGGACCAGCACCAGGTCTCCGTGGCCATGGTGGCCGCGGCATACGCCGGAAACGGACGTGCAGGCCCTTGGACTGTTGTGCCCGACTACACGGCCAGTAGACCGAGTGACATCATCTACCTGGCAGCAGATCTCCTCTAGCCAGCCGTCCGCCCGCCCAACGGCAAAGCCCGTGATCGTCCGCCAGCGTCAAGATACCCCCGACCGTTGAGCCCGACGGCCGAGGCATTAGCTTACAGCCTTCTTCAAACGAAGCGGACCCTTGACAATGGCAGCGAAGGGGAGGACAAACGGCGAGATCGTAGCAAGTAAGCTGGTCGACCTCGTCGGCTATCAGGAAGATGCGATCGTCAGCAAGGTGCTCACCAAGTCCAAGGCGGGCAACGTGACTCTGTTCGCGTTTGCAGCCGGGCAGGAGCTGAGCGAGCACACGGCGCCGTTTGAGGCCTTGATCCAGATTCTGGACGGCGCGGCACACATCGGAGTTGCAGACGACAAGTACGAAGTGGATGTCGGAACCCTGGTGCGGTTGCCTGCCAACGTTCCCCATTGGGTTAGAGCAGATGGACCGTTCAAGATGCTGCTGATAATGCTGCGACATCCTCAGGAGTAGCAGGAGGCGCTCATGCCACAGAAGCCCTTTGATGAGTATGCCGAACAGTACGACGCGTGGTTCCTCGAGAACCGTGCGGTGCTCGAGTCGGAGGTGCTGCTACTCAAGTACTTCCTAGCCGATCCCGGAGACGCGCTGAGCGTGGGATGCGGGAGTGGTCTGTTTGAGCACATTCTCCGAACCCAGCACGGGATCGATATCCGCAACGGCGTCGAACCGGCGAGCGGGATGGCTGAAATCGCCGAGAAACGGGGTATGACGGTCACGAGCGGCAGTGCAGAGCAACTACCTTGCGGAGACGCCGAGTTCGACACGGTCCTGCTGAATGGGACTCCGGGATATGTCGAGAATCTGAAACAGGCGTTCGCCGAAGCCCACCGAGTGGCCAAACCAGGTGGGATCATTGTTGTAGCCGACGTTCCAGCGGAGAGCTCCTATGGACTGCTCTACCAATTGGCGTCGACCAAGGGGAGTTGGGACGATCCCTACCTGCGAAGCCTAGCTCCGCAGCACCCTTACCCGGTCGAGTTTGCCGCGGCTGCCAAGTGGCGTACAACCGACGAGAAGGCCCGGCTGCTTGAAGAAGTTGGCTTCATCGGGCTCGAATACGCGCAGACGTTGACCCTACATCCCAAGTACTCCAACGACCACGTCGAGCACCCTGTACCGGGATACGAAAAGGGTGACTACGTCGCGATCCGTGGCCGTAAGCAATAGGGCGACCCATCCGACTGAAGGCCAGGGTCAGGGCACGTAGGCGATAGCGTCGATCTCCACCAGCAGCCCATGCATCGGTAAGGCCGCCACCTGCACCGTGGTGCGCGCTGCCTTGTTTCCCGCCATCATGCGATCATAGACGGCGTTCATCTCGGGGAAATCCCTCATATCAGCCAAGAACACGCCACAGCGCAGCACGTGCTGCAAGCTGGAGCCCGACGCATCCAGTATGGCCGCGAGGTTCTTGAAGACCTGTTCGGTCTGGGTCGCCACATCGCGGCCAGCCAGCTCACCGGTCTCGGGCACCGTAGCTCCCTGACCGGACACAAAGACTAGCCGGTCAAAAACCACGGCCGGCGAGTAGGGCCCGATTGGCTCTGGAAGCTGGTCGCTCGCGACCGACTTGTGAACACTCGATCTGGACAAGGTTCAAACCTCGCATCGTGGAATCCGCTCAGAATGAAGCAGGAGCGGCGCAGCAAGCACCGCTCCCAGATATCCTAACTGCGCTATCGCCTTACCGCCCTACCGCGCTACCGCCCGGCGGGGTGGGTGGGGTAGGGAAGAGAGGCGCCGGGCGGATTCGAACCGCCGAATAGAGGTTTTGCAGACCTCCGCCTTACCACTTGGCTACGGCGCCAGACAGACGCAAGTTCGCCCTGGACAGACCTTTTCTCAACCCAGCGGGATTAACTGTCCAACACCTCTCGAACCTTCTCCAGGAGCTCCTTGACGGACCACGGCTTATGCAGGAAGGGCAAGTTGGGGTCAATGGCCCCAGAAGTTCGGAAGTCGTTGGCAGCGTAACCACTGGTAAAGAGGACTTTAGGGGGATCTCCTCCAGCGCTCAGCTTCTTGTACAGGCCGGCCCCACCCAGCTTCGGCATGACCACATCAGAGATGATTAAGTCTATTCTCGTTTCAAGCGCATTGTATTTCGCTATTGCGTCGTCGCCATCCACGGCGACCACCACGTTGTATCCATGTTTCTCCAGAACGCGACGAGCCACACGTCGGATCGGCGCCTCGTCCTCAACCACCAGAATGCTCTCCGACCCTCCGTGAACTTCACGGGATTGCTCTTCCCTTACCGGAGCAGCGATTTCACCCTCACTGAGCGGGAAGTAAAGGTCGACCCTCGTCCCGTGGCCCGGCTTGCTCTCAGCGTCAACGAAGCCACTGTGCTGCTTCATGAGACCATAGACCATGGACATCCCGAGGCCAGTGCCCGTGCCTTGTGGCTTGGTGGTGAAGAAAGGCTCGAAGATCCTCTCTAGGGTTTGTGCGTCCATGCCCATTCCTGTGTCCACAACGCTGATACGGAGGTAGTCATCGAGCTTGATCCACGGCCGTGTTTCGCGGAGCGTCTCGTCCACGTGCCGACGACTGATGGTAATGGCAACGGTCCCGCCGTCGGGCATGGCGTCCCGCGCATTAGTGACGAGGTTGATGAGTATTTGCTCAATCGCGCTTGGGTCGGCCTCAACGAGGTCGCTGTCTGCTACCGACAGGACCACGTCTATGTCGGCCGGGACCACACGCCGCAACATGCCCAACAAGTCGGTCACAAGCTGGCCCACGTCTACCGGCTGCATAATGAGCTTGCTTCGTCGACTGAAGCCAAGGAGCTTCCTGATTAAGGTCCTGCCGCGTTGGGTGGCCTCCTTGGTCTGTTGCAGGTCGTCCAACAAGTCCTCGTCGTCTGAAGGAAGCGACTCAGTGATCAGGTCAAGGTTGGCCGAGACGACTGTCAGGACGTTGTTGAGGTCATGCGCGATGCCACCCGTCAGTTCGCCCACCGCTTCCATTTTTTGAGCCTGCCGCAGCTGGGTCTCAAGGGTGTGCCGTTCCGTGACGTCTTCGACGATCATCTCGAAGCCGTCTGGTTGTCCATCTTCTCTTTGCACCAGACGGCCGCTGAGCCGAACGAGAATGCGCGTGTCGTCGCGGCGTTTCCACTCGACCTCGAGTCCATCAATTCGATCGCGGCGAATGTACTGCGCCACCAGCCTTTCCCGTTCGGAGGGATCCGCGTACAGGTCTCGCTCCATGTTGATGTTGAGCAGTTCCTCGTCCGAATCGTAACGAAGCATCTTTACGAGCGCGGGATTCACCGATACAAACCGTCCGTCTAAGGTTGAACGGTAGATCCCATATACCGCGTGGTTGACGAGTGTGCGGTATTTGGCTTCAGATCGGCGCAGTTCGTTCTCTGCACGTTTGCTCTCGGTGATGTCACGGGCGATTCCAAAAACACCGACCACGCTATCTCCCTCGTCCCGATATACGCCCTTCGTCGATAGGAAGGTCCGCACTCCATGACCCAGCTCGAACGCCTCCTCGAAGACCTGAGCGTCTCCGCTCTGAATGACTTCCCTGTCTGATTGACGTATGATCGCCGCCACCGGGTCCGGGAGAAGGTCGTCATCTGTCTTACCGACCACATCGGCTGCCGTTTTACCGAGGAGCTGCGCTGCGGCTGTGTTGAGCAGGAGGTACCGCCCCTTCAGATCCTTGACATAGATGGCGTCCGGCGTACCACCAATGACCGCGTGGAGCAGGCTGTTGCTCTCGCGGACTGCATCTTCTGCGCGCCTGCGCTCGGTTACGTCCTCGAACATCACGATTCCGTAAAGCGGCCTGTCGTCCCGACCGCGCACCACGGATGCCGTCAACGAAGCCCACACGACGGAACCGTTCTTGCGCTGGAACCGACCGTCGGCCCGGTGGTACGGGAGGTCACCACCGAAAACTCTCTCGATCCGCTCGATATCTACCAGGTCCTGTTGGTGCGTGAGATCTCTGATCGGTGTTCCGATGAGCTCGTCCGCGGTGCGTCCCAGCATCTGACACAAAGCAGTGTTGACCCTCACCAAGTTCGATCCCTTCCCTACCAAGGCCATGCCAACAGGCCCTTCCTCAAACACCCTCCGAAACCGTTCCTCACTCTCTCTCAGAGCCTGTCCTACATATTTCCTTTCCAGAGCATAGCGAATGGCCCTAGCAATCCCATGGTGATCCGTCTGACTTTTGTCCAAAAAGTCCTCAGCACCACTGTGCATCACCCTCAATGCGAACTGCTCGTCGTTCAACTCGGTGACCACTATGATCGGTGAGTCGGAGGCTTGAGATTTGAGCGCAGATACCACTTCGAAGGGGTCGGAGTCCGGTAGTTCGGGGTCCAGCAGCAGTGCATCGACAGTAGATCCGTGCAGGTACCGTAGCGCCGTACGCAGATCCTCGGCGTGACTGACCAGATACTCATATCGTTCACCACCCAGCGCCTGCTGCACCGATTCAGCGTATGCCCTGTCCTCGTCCACGAGTAACACGGTGGTCTTCGCGCCACTTGACATGTTTAGCAATTTTGGGGCAACACGTGACACGGTCAACAGTCCTGAGCCGAGTGCCACGCCGAAGCCGTGGTGGGACCTAGCCCTTATCGCAACCCGGTGGCCGCGGAAGCGGCCTGGCACGGCGGTCAGCTAAAGTCGGCGTACAGGAGGTCCAAAGTCACTCTAGAAGGCAAACCCCTGCCCGAAGCTCATGGCCCACCTTCCTCCATCAAATCCCTCACCGAACCGATACCCTAGATCCACCCTGCCAACGTTCTGGCCACTCGACCTCGTGGATCCAATGCGCAGGCCAAACCCGACGTCACCTCCCAACCGCCTTGGCTGATCATCATACCAAGCGCCGCCGTAATCCACGAACGCCGCAAGCCCGACCCCGAAAAGCCCGGCTATCTCGTCCACCAAGAAGGCACGATGCTCTGCGGCCAGCCACAGCATCCTGTCGCCGGTGAATGCGTGGGGTCCAAAGACCCGCGGGCCTGACCCGTGTCCAAGGTCGTACTCAGCTCCCGGGGGAGCTCGTTTGCGCGCCGCAGCCTCAACATGAACCACCGTCGCGCTTCTGGGGATAAACCGTGACGCCACGGTGGCACCTACCCACACTTGACCTGAGTCGAGGCCAGCCGAGTTGAAGAGACCGTTGGCGCTGGCGTTCAGTTTCATGAAGTTGGGTCCCAGCGAGACTCCTGTCTGGAAACCAAGACCCAATCCAACCCCGGTCTCGGGATATCCCCAGAATCCGGGAGCGACCCATGCTGAGACACTGATGCGGTCACTCAAATCCAGATCTTGATCGCGTGCGAAACCGTTGTAGTGCGTGATGACCTTGAAACGAAGGCGGGACAGCTCACCGAACACGCCTACCGCCCCCGTAACGGTGTCAGGGATAGCAAGCGGGGTGTCTGTCCGGAGAATGAACTCTTCTCTTCTCACCAGCCCAATCGCACCAACACGGAGGTAGGTCCTAGTCCCGGCGACTGGGGCAAACGCGATATGCGCTGACTGAATGAAAGATCTGCGCTGATACGTCTCGGCAACGGCGCCGTCACGGTATTGCAGGACTCTCTCATCCCCAGCGTATCCTGGCAGTCCAAACGCGCTGCGGTCGAGCGACGCCCGAAATGGCACGCCGAGGTTCCATCCGCCGCGAGTCCCGTCGCTCAGATCATCGTAGAGCCCCTGCAGGGTCATCCGAGTCCCGAATACCCGATCTGTTGCACCAAGAAAGGTGAATGCGGTCCGATCCGGCTCGTCTCGATACACAACCCCGGCCCGGCTAGCGGTCCCGAGGAAGTTCTGCTCAATCACGCCCCCGCTCCAAGAGAACGTGCCGGCGGTGAACCTCATCGAGATCTGAAGCTGTGTACTCCAGCCGTCGGCTGTTGTAACCACTACGGCCAGCCTGCCCGCCACACGCACGGTATCGATCGCAACGTCTCTGAAAATCCCGAGCGCACGGAGGTTTCGTTGCGTTTCGGCAACCAACGACGAATCGTATGGCTCACCAGCACGGAACAACAGCTCCCGTCTCACCACAAATGGCCGGGTCTTGACCCGCAGCGCATTGGCCAAGCGGAACGCGAAGTTGGCCCGCGACTCCTCTTGTCCGAACACGTTGCGAGTGACAACAACGATCGTGTCGACTACAGGTGCTTGAGGCACCGAGCCGCTCTGCGCCTGCGCCGTGGGGAGCAGGGCCATCGTCCCGATCAATCCGAATAGGGCAGCACGTATCATGGTTAGACGGGATCAAAGCTAAACCGAACGCCCCGACACCGCAGGCACGCAGTATCGGGGCACGGGGACTCTGTGCTCCGTTGAGCCCGTCAGTAGCTCGTCACGTACCGATCCACCTCCCATTGGCTCACCATGGCAGAGTATTCCAGCCACTCTTGACGCTTGGCTTCCACGAATCGGGCGTAAATGTGTTCCCCTAAGGCGTGCCTGATGTATCGGTCCTTCTCGAGGCAGTCGAGCGCCTCGTGAAGGTCGCGTGGCAGTTCGTCGATTCGATAGCGTCGTCGCTCCCGATGACTCATGGTGAAGATGTTCTTGTTGACTGGCTCCGGCGGTGTCCATTCGTTCCTCACACCGTCCAGTCCGGCTGCTAGTTGCACCGTGAGCGCCAAGTAAGGATTGGCGGAGGGATCCGGCATGCGCAGCTCACAGCGGGTGCCCTGCCCCCTACGATCGGGGATTCGCACCATGGGAGACCGGTTCCGCATGCTCCAAGCAACATTGGTGGGTGCTTCGTAACCTGGCACTAGGCGCTTGTAGCTGTTCACCAAAGGATTGGTCAAGGCAACGAAGCCCCGCGCGTGTTTCAACAGACCGGCGACGTAGCCCAGGCCCACATCTGAGATCTGCCATTTTGCTCCAGGGTCGCTGAACGCGTTTTCGCCATCCTTGAACAGCGACTGGTGCGTGTGCATGCCCGAGCCGTTCACACCCTCAATCGGTTTCGGCATGAACGTGGCCAGGAACCCGTGGCGGTAGGCGATATTGCGAACAATGAACTTGAATGTGGCGAGGTTGTCTGCGGTCTCCAGAGCCCCGGCGTACTTGAAGTCCACCTCGTGCTGACCACGGGCGACTTCGTGGTGTCCTGCCTCGACTTCGAATCCCAAGTGGTCGAGGTCATGGATTATCAAGCGACGGATGGGCTCAGCCTTGTCAACAGGAGCCAGGTCGAAGTACCCCCCCGCATCCTGCGTCTCCAGCGTCGGCTCTCCACTGTCGCCTACATGGAAAATGAAGAACTCCGCCTCACAGCCAGCCATCATCTCGTAGCCCATCTTGCTGGCTTCCTCGATCTGGCGCTTGAGTGTGAGACGGGGACAGCCAGGGAAGGGAGAGCCGTCGGGTACGTAGATATCGCAGATTATCCGAGCGACCCGGCCGCCTTCATCATCGTAGGGGAAGACCTTGAAGGTGTCGAGGTCAGGCTTCAACACCATATCGCTCTCCTCGATCCGCACGAACCCCTCGATCGAGGAACCGTCAAACATTATGTCGCCGGCGACCGCCTTTGCGAACTGACTCTGGGGAACCTCGACATTCTTGTTGATGCCGGTTACGTCACTGAACTGGAGGCGCAGAAAATCGACCTCCAGTTCCCCTGCCAAGGCAAGTATGTCGGACTCACTGGCTCCTTTGGTGTCGATGTGTTTCCCGCGCACATCGAAGCTCTTCTTCGGACCGTCAACGGTAATGGACTTGCGAGATGACAACTGAGACTCCTTGTGTTGCGGAACGACACATGATTCCCATGGTCAGGACCGACACGATTCCGGGTTCTTTCAGGCCGGCGAACAGTAGTCAGCACGCATACAGGTGTCAAGACTTACGTGCAGATTGTGCACAGATAGCAGAGAAATGAGTGTGTTTGTGATAGAACGAGGCCGGATTGCACCGGCAGCGCTGCAGAAACAGCGCGATTTGTCTGACGCGCTCGGTCGACTTCGCCTACTCTCCCCCTAAAGATTTGAGCAGGTCCCACAACTGCTGAGCGGAACCGGCGAAAGCAGCAAACCGGGCGTCCACCTCCTTCTCGGTCCACTCAAGGAATATCCAGCCCGAAAGCTGGTGGATGTTGCCAGAGATGAAGTGAATGCGACCGCGGACGGCGCCGACATCGGCATCTCTAGCTGTTTCTAGGAGCACGTCCCAATGACTCGAGGCTCGCTCCAGCACGCCTGCCTGCCTCGCTTTGATTTCGCTCAACGGGGGATTGAACAGTGCTTGGCTTGGCCTATCGCCGGGATCTCGTGCCATGCGGCTAGAGTAATGCGGCGCAATCGCCGGCGCCAGCGTTCACTGACGAGTCATCGTGAGAGTGCCTACTGGTATCGCGGTGAGACCGGCGACGCGGAAAACCCGCGCTGGGAAGGAGCGGGCTACTCTGAAAGCGCTCAGACACATCCTCATATGATGGTCCACCCGTCTATATTTGTAGGCTTCCGAAGAGCAGCTCAACTGGAGACGAAGGCACGCGATGAGCAACACGGCCCCCCAATCCAACTGCACCAGCTGCGGCAAGGCGGTCTCTGGCAAGTTCTGCATCCACTGCGGTGCACCCGCTGGCGGAGCCCAATGCACCAAATGTCATGCCCCGCTGCTGCCTGGCGTCAAGTTCTGCAATTCCTGTGGCTCCCGAGTCGGCGCCGAGGTGAGCGCGATTGGCGGCTCTCGGCTGCCCTGGATCGTTGCCGCCACGGCTTCCGTAATTGCTGTCCTGGTTGTTGCCGTGAGGCTCACCGCTCCGGAATCCGCGCCTCAACAGGCGCCCGAGACAGCACCTGTATCGGGAGCGGCCCCAGACATAAGCGCCCTCAGCCCACGTCAGCAGGCAGACCGGCTGTTCGACATGATAATGACGGCAGCTGAGCAGGGAGACACCGCGAGGGTGGCGTTTCACACTACAATGGCCATCCAGGCGTACCAGATGCTGGGCGACTGGGACAACGACACGCGGTACCACGTGGGGCTAATACATCTCGTGAGGGGCGAACCATCACAGGCCACAGAGCAGGCCAACCTCATTGAGGAGTCTGTACCCGGACATCTGCTGGCAGCCATGCTTCGCCAACTGGCGGGCGAGGCCACCGGCGATTCTTCATCGGTTGTTGAGGCATATATCAGTTTTCTCGCCAACTATGAGACCGAGGTGGCAGCCGCCAGACCTGAATACGAAATGCATAGGGGTCAGCTCGATGCATTTCTGGCCGCGGCGCGTAGCAGCCCAGAATCACGAGAGCGCTGATGCCGACCATCCACTTGGCTCACAGCCCCGACTCCGACGATGCGTTCATGTTCTACGCGCTGGCGAAGGAGAAGATTTCCACTGGCGACAGGGAATACCGTCATGAGCTGTGCGACATCGAATCGCTGAACCACCGGGCTATGAGGGGCGAACTCGACGTAACGGCTGTTTCCCTTCATGCATACGCATACATCGCGGACCGCTACATCTTGCTGCCCCATGGTTCTTCGATGGGAGATCGCTACGGCCCCCGAGTGGTTGCTTCGAAACCAGCACCAGAGGATCCGCGAGCGGGCCTGCGCGGCAAGCGCGTCGCTCTCCCGGGCGAACTCACGACGGCCGCCCTGGCTTTTCGTCTGCTTCAGCCGGATTTCCTTCCAAAATGGTTGCCCTTCGATGAAATCGAGGCCGCGGCCGCCGACGGCGCGGTGGATGCCGGGGTGTTGATTCACGAAGGACAACTCACCTTTGAGGATCGCGGCCTTCACCTCTGGATCGACTTGGGTCAATGGTGGTTCAGTCAAACAGGACTGCCACTTCCCCTAGGGGGAAACGTCATCCGAAAGGACCTCGGTCCCGACCTCATGAATGCAATATCGAGCGACCTCCGTTCCAGCATCCTTTATGCACTGGAACACCGGAAGGAGGCGCTTGATTACGCCATGCAATACGCAGGCGACCTCGATCCGACGCGCGCAGATACTTTTGTCGGCATGTACGTAAACGACTATACGTTGGATTACGGCGAATTGGGAAGGAAGGCCGTACAGGAGTTGCTCAATCGCGGCTCACAAGCTGGCATCATTCCTCATACCGTCACGGCCCGCTACCTGGATGCATAGCCTAAGCGCGGATCCGCGTACAGTTGCACTAGATTGTACTTGCTTGACGGGTTATTCGCTCCGTCAGTGATCAACATCATGGCTCTAGGCAGAGGCGAGGTTACGTGACCCCAAACGAAATGGTCCAGCCTCCCGTCCGCATCTTGGTGGTTGACGACGATGCGACGCTACGGAACGCACTCGGGCGATTCCTCTCCAATCAGGGTTACTCGGTAGACAGCGCCTCAACCGGCAACGAGGCCCTCCAGAGAATCGAAGGCGGCAGCTTTTCCGTGTTGTTGCTTGACGTACGTATGCCTGGAATGAGTGGACTAGATGTGGTCCCGGAGGCACTCGACTTGGATCCAGACATAGCGATCCTCATGCTCAGCGGCCTGACCGACGCTACTAGTGCCGCTATCTGCATGCAACGAGGTGCGGTGGATTACCTGACCAAGCCTATCGAGCTGAATGATCTGAGTAAAGCGATCGACCGAGCTCTGCGGCATCGAGATACGCAGATGCAAAGCCGCGAGATCTCGACCTGGTTGAAGGAAGAGGTGCAGCGACGCACGGCCGAGGTCGAGATAGCGCGACAGAAACAGCAACTACTGACGATCGCAACACTCGAAGCGCTCGTGAACGCGCTCGAGGCCAAGAGCTCCTGGCTAAGTGGCCACTCCGCCCGCGTGGCAGCCCTGGCTGCGACAATCGCCGCCCATCTCGAACTCTCAGATGACGACGTGGAATACATTCGCATGGGTGGCCGGCTGCACGACCTCGGGATGATTGGCGTGCGCGAGGCCGTGCTTCACAAGAATAGTGAGCTGTCGAAGGAGGAGTTCGAACACATCAAGCAGCATGTGCTCATCGGCTCTCAGATCTTGGCCCCCCTGCAGCACCTGGGACCCATCGTGTCGTTTGTACGTGGTCATCACGAACGCTGGGATGGCAGCGGCTATCCAGACGGGCTCAGCGGAGGGAACATACCGTTGGGGGCACGCGTAATCTGCGCAACGGAGATCTATGACGCGCTCACGACACCCCGGCCTTATCAAGAGAAACTGGCTCCCGAACAGGCAGTCGAGCGGATGCGTGAACTCGCAGGCACCGTCATTGATCCTGCCGTCATGGGCGCACTGACGAGCGCGGTCGAAGCCCGCCGGGCTCTCATCTTCATCGACGAGAGCAATACCACCGCGTAGCTGTTTCCTCCGTTGGCAGACAGCGACCGCCTTCGTCACGCTCGCAGCCTGCTCACCAGCCCCACACTACGTGGCCTCAGTGGGGGTGGATGGCCGGAGCATCTCCATTCTGGACGGGTCGCTGACCCCCATCACCACGCTAAGGCCTGCAGCGCTGAGCAATGGAGCACGCATCCAAGCCTTGGAGTTCTCCAGCGGCGGAGAAGTGGTGTTCGTGGCCGATTCGGGCCAGCCTGGGGGTGTGAGTTCGATTCGGCGATTCGACGGCAAGGCTCTCGATCGTTGGGACTTGCCGCCTGGTCAAGTGCCCCGATCACTGGCTCTGCCCCGAAACGGCACGGTGCTCCTCGTGTCTCATGGCTCTGCATCAGGTGCCCGAGGTCTGGGAGGAATCACCATTCTGTCTGCTTCCAACCTGCACGAGCTCGGGCGACTCGAGGTCTGCGGCGGGCGAGCCGGCGAGATCGCTGTCATGCGGACCGGAGAGCGAGCTTTTGTACGCTGCTTCGGCGACACGGTGGCGGTGGTCGACCTCGAGCTGCGACGGATTGCCCGGACAGTCGCCGTGGGCCGCCTGGCCCCCGACCAATCCGCGGTCAGACACAGTAGCTGTGGGCCGGGGAGTATAGCGCTCTCTCGAACGGAGGGCCTGTTGCTTCTCCCATGTAGCAGATCGGGATATCTGGTCTTGGTTGATCGGCTCACCATGGAGCCGTTCGACTCCATGGTCGTGCCGCTTGGCACGTATCACATAGCCGCATCCCCAAGCCGGCCAGAGGCCCTGACGGCTCCCCGAGACCGCGCGCAGGTTAGCATCATCAACCTGAGTACCCGCGTGGTCGAGGCCAACGTGTCACTGGCGGGAGAGCCGTCGTCAATTGTCATGAGCGGCCGTGGAGATTACGCCTACGTGGCAACTCAGATTGATGCCGGTGGGAGGCTGGTGCTGCTGGACATGGGTCTACGAGCGGCGGTGGCGGTCGATTCGACCGGCGCTGGTAGAGCCCTCAGCCTATGGCCCGGCCGGTGGAGTCCTGTATTGGCTTGGCGCTAGTTCTGCAGCTCCGAACCACGGGAAAAGGACAAGCCCGGGGCCAAAGGCACCCGGGCTGTAGGGCCGGACGACGCCGCCGTCAAACGCCGTACGCGGCCTTTTTCATCACGTTTCCCCTTCGCTACGATAGTGAACATCCTGTCTCTCCTTTGTGTTCCCAGTCAGCGCCAGCGCTTGAGGCGTCCTAGGCGTGACACAGTCAGTGAGCCGGCCACTTCTCCCTTCTTGAGCACTATCTTGGTATTAGCGGCGCCAACACCTAAGCCGTTGGGGTACAATCGGATAGAGCTGCGGGATGCGGTTAGAGACACACCCAGGCGGGCGGGCCCGGCCTCACTGAGGATCGTGGAGTCCGGTGGTCCAAGGGCGACGGCGGTCAAGGATTCCGCGCTGAAAGCCACTCCGACGCGGGTCGAGTTCAGGACGGCCCGAAGACGGGCCCGCCGGTGAAATCCTGCGACCTGCTCGACTGCGCGCAACACAGCGAGACGGTCCGACCACGCCGCCAGTCTTGGCACGGCCATACTGGCCAGCACCCCTAAGATCAGGATCGCGATCACCAGTTCGACCAGGGTCACTCCCCGTTGCATGGTCCAAAACTAGGGGCCTTCGGCAACCCTGTTTCACCGCTTTCGCGCGGGATTCTCCGTTTCCACGCGGACCAATGACGGCATGGCAAATGCAAGCAGGTGGCATGACCTTGCCCGCCCAACCCACCGGCGCCATACTAGGCTGTTCGCCGGGGAAGAGTGCTGACTGAAGGGTGGTTCATGTTGTCTACAACGAGCCGATCTTTTTCGACCTCCACCGTAACTGGCCTACACGAGCCGTTCTTGGCGCGGGCGGCGGAGCCGGACACGGCGGATTCGGGAAGCAACGGGTTGGGGGCGTTCCTGGTATTGCGAGTAGTGGACCACTTTGCGGTGGATGCTCCCAGTGTGGCTCCCGAAGCCGTCTCTTATCAGCTTCTTGCGACGCGTGAGTTCTTGCGCGACCTACACCCGCAAGATGCGGAAGTCACAACCCTACGTGAGATCGTCAGAGTAGCCCAGGCTGCGCATGACGGTGGCAGCCGAAGAATGCTGATACCGCCACTGCTCGCTTTCGCGTTTTGGTTGGAGGAGGGCCTCCGGTTGGACGAGGGTCTGGACGTGCTTGATACTGCGCTGCGGCTAAACGACGGTAGGGAGTGTGAAGAAGAGGTGGCAACCCATCTGCAGCGCGCGCGCGTGCTTCGACTCTGCGGCCGATTCGAGGATGCCAAGGTGTCGTATTCCGAGGCTGGGCGCCTGGCAACCGAGGTGGGAGACACACACTCGGTGCTTCTGTCCAGGATCGGTCGCGCGATCGTGCTGCAGAGACTGGGCAACCTGCCCGAGGCAGAGAGAGTCCTGCGGGAAATCGTAGACGATGCGCGGTTGGTGCACGACCGTGACGCTGAGGCCCGAGCGCTGCATGACTTGTCGGCCACTCTCTACGCGGCCGGGCGCGTCAAGGAAGCCATCCCTGCAGTATTCAGAGCCTACGAGCTGTATGAGCGACCGCTACACCGCGCCCGCGCACTCAGCGACACTGGCACACTGCTCAAGGAGCTCGGGCTGTACGTGGCCGCGAAGACCGCTTTGTCGCTCGTCCTCTCGCATGAACTCTCTCGAGAGGTTCGTGCACGGGCCGTACTCGAACTGCTCGAATTGAGCACTGTGGTCGGCGACCGAATGTCGTTTGAACGCTGGAGGCGTGACCTCGCCGACACGAGAGAGCATCTGCCCGTCGACGACCTGGTTGACTACGAGATGAAGCTGGGTGCTGGCCTAGCTCGGTTTGGAAACAGCACTCAGGGTGAGAAGCACGCGGAGCGGGCGATTGCCATAGCGGAAAAGCATCGACTTGGGGAGCGCCTTTTCAGAGCAGAGGAGCTTCTAACACAGCTCCGCGGGCGCCGCACGGACGACGCTGCCCCTGCGGCGACGGCGGAAGAACCTGTCGTACGCGATCCCGAGCTGCAGAGTACGCTGGACGGCCTCCACACGCTCGCTGAGTCGCGTTGATTTTGGCCCGTTTTAAGGGAGGCTCCAGTTCAGGTCTGAGAGCCCTGGTAGCTGGCCTGCATGCAGGTTTGCGAGCCCTGGTAGCTACCGCAATCGGACGGAGGCGCCGTCACGTCGGAGCAAGCGGCGGCGCTCAGAGCAAACGAAGCCAACAAAGCGACTACGATCAAGCGAGTACGACGAGACATGTTGCCCTCCTCGAATGAGACATCGGTGGTAGCCGGAAGTTCGTTGCCTCGAACTTCAGGCAATTATCGTGTGTCCGTTAGTGCTTTTTTGGGACTTCATACGTCGTTTTTGGGACATTAGTGCAGGTTCTAGCGGCTGTTCACGTCTCGTTGGTCGGTCGGCTTGAGCAGGCGGCCCGCCACCGGTTCGAGTTCCATGCCGTCAATGCGTGGGACGAGGCGGTGGATGCGATCCTGCGGCATCCCTTGGAGATGGCCGTAGTGGATCCGGGCTTGTCGGGGAGGGTACGGGCCCAGGAGATAGAGCGGATTCGGGTTTTATTCCCGTCGTTGCCGCTCATCGTGTACACGCGGCTCTCACCAGACCTCGCCGGAGTATTACTGCATCTGGGCCAGACAGGAATCCGTCAGGTTGTCATTGCCCAGCATGACGATCATCCCGACCGGCTTCGCGAGATCCTCGCGGCTGAGACAGCTAGGGTCGTATCTCACAAGTTGATCGATTCGCTAAGCGACCTGCTGGCCGGTTGCCCGGGCGAGCTTCGCTGGGCCATCGAGACGATTATCCGCGAACCAGCCGCCGTGCAATCCGTGCAGGACCTGGCCCGGCGGGCACGAATTGACCGGAGGACATGTCTGCGGTGGTTTGCAAGGGCGCAACTGCCGCCGCCCCGGGTCATGCTGATGATCCTACGCGCCGTGTACGCCCACAGGTTGCTGCAGGACCCCGGTTACACGGTCGAAGACGTAGCCTTCAGGCTGGGGTACGCTCAGACCCGCACGTTCGCGCAGAACGTGAAGGAGGTTCTGGGCATGACACCCGGTGAACTCCGGGTGTCCCTGAGTCCGGACCAGGCGCTCTCGATCGTGCGCGAACGCTACTTCACGACCCCATCCGAGGCGGAGCGGGCATCGTGAGATCGGTCGCCGTGATGATTGTCGAGGACGATAGCACCGAGCGTAACGCCCTCGGAGATGCAATCAAGCAGCACGGTCACCACGTGCTCTTGGCGGCATCAGGTGAGGAGGCGTGCGACATACTTCGGGATACTCGGGTCGACGTAATGCTAATGGAGCTGTCGATGCCGGCAATGTCCGGGCAGACGTTGTTCCATATCATTATCAGCAGATGGCCCGAAATGCGCACACGCGTGTCGGTCATGACCGGTGACCCGGAAGCGCAAAAGCACGACCCCTGGCTGAAGTTGTATGGGCTTCCGGTTGTGAAGAAGCCTCTGCAACTGCACGAGATCCTGAGGCTCATCGAGGAGCTCTCCCCCGAAGATCCACTGGAGGTAAATGGG
Source organism: Gemmatimonadota bacterium (assembly GCA_039589275.1). Classification (GTDB taxonomy): domain Bacteria; phylum Gemmatimonadota; class Gemmatimonadetes; order Gemmatimonadales; family GWC2-71-9. The sequence goes on from JBDHHP010000004.1 coordinate 70,564, forward strand.
GACATCTGATGACCGCCATCGGCTCCCCGCAAGACCCGCTCTACACTCTGCGCGAATACAGGCACCTGGCTCCGTGGAACCTCCGTGACATGGTAGCCGTGGCTAGCGCGATTTTGGACTCCGCCAACGTCACGCCAATAAACGCCGCTGCAACGGCGCTGCCCAACGAACGCACTATCCGTTTCTACGTGACTCGTGGATTGGTAACCCCACCCGAGGGTCGTGGAACCGCTGCCACCTACGGGTATCGTCACCTGCTTCAGGTCCTGGGCATCAAGTTGAGGCAGATGGAGGGCGCCACCCTGGCACAGATCGAAACTGAATTGGGCCAGACAACGGGCGATGTGCTGGAACGGCGCGTGGCCGCAGCACTTGGACCGGGACTGCCTGCACCTCGTGCGCTCGCGATGGCACGGCTGGAGCGACCCGCCACTGGCAGGGCGGGCAGAGTTCTGCAGACCCTTCCCGCCGAGAGCCGGGCAAGTGGGTTGGCAGCGGGCGTGTCAGGGTTCACGGAGGAGACTTGGCACCGGATCTTTGTATCGAGGGGCGTTGAACTCCATGTGAGCGACCGCCATCCCTTGGCCAGCCTAAGCGGTCGAAGTACTGACGTGGCCGACGCCATACGCAGCACGATCTCTCAACTACTCGGAAGAATTCAGGGTGCTCAGCCTGCTGGAGTTGCCGGGCCAAGCGAAGAGCCTCCAAACTAGTCCCCTGAAAGTCTTGGACATCGACACACCAATCGAGGTGGACTCATGATCAATTGGTTGTTTCCAATCGTCATCATCGTCCTGATCTTGTGGGCGGTTGGCGCCTACAACAAGCTGATTGCGCTCAAGGGCCAAACGACCAACGCCTGGAAGCAGATCGATGTCCAGCTGAAGCGTCGTCATGACCTCATTCCCAACCTCGTCGAGGCCGTGAAGGGCGCCATGGAATTCGAGCGCGGGACTCTCGAGGAGGTAATCCAAGCCCGCAACCAGGCTGTCAAGATCCAGGCAGATGCCTTGCCTACGGCTGGCGTGAAGCAACTCGCGGCCGCCGAAGCTGCGCTATCGTCCGCCCTAGGTAAACTCAACGTCGTGGTCGAGCGTTACCCCGATCTCAAAGCAACCGGCAATGTGGCACAGCTTCAGGAGGAGCTGACGTCGACCGAGAATCGAGTGTCCTTTGCGCGGCAGTTGTACAACGACACAGCCACTGGATACAACATCAAACAGCAGCAGTTCCCATGGAATCTCATTGCCGGATTCGCCAAGGCAGAAGTGGTTGAGCTGTGGGAGATAACAGACGAGAGTGAGCGAGAGGTACCGAAGGTCGATCTGTCGATGAAACCAAAGCAGTGACCGCCAGCAACCTCTTTGAACAGCAGGCAGCGAACCGGCGTCGATCAGCACTACTAGTCACAATCTTCCTGCTCTTCTTTGCGTGGATCGGGTTTGGCGCCGACTTGATCTTTCACCTTCAAACCGTCGGGAATCCGCCCGGCAGATATCAGCACGTCCTTCCCTGGTTCGGAATAGCGACGACCTTGCTGGCGGCAGGGATGGCATGGCACGCCTGGCGGAAAGGGCCCAAGGAGATTCTCTGGGCTACTGGAGCTTGGGAGCTGGTCGAACCCTCACGTGCGGAAGAGAGCGTGCTGGTCAACGTCGTCGAGGAGATGGCGATTGCCTCGGGACTACCGCGCCCCACGATTTGGATCGTTCCAGACAAGGACCCCAACGCGTTCGCTACCGGAACGGACCCGACCCAGGCTCACGTCGCGGTCACAGAGGGCCTGTTGGACACCCTGAAGCGGGACGAGCTTCAAGCGGTGGTCGCGCACGAGATGGCACATATCCGAAACCACGATGTGAAGCTCATGACTCTGCTCGCGGCGCTGGTTGGGGTAATGGCACTGATCGCCGATGGAACTCGGCGGTTTCTCTGGTACGGCGGTGGCAGAGGCCGCGGCAGATCCGCCGGGGGCGGTGGTAAGAAAGGTGGCGCCGGAGCGCTGGTAGTAGTCCTGGCTGTCATCTGGATCATCAGCGTGATTCTCGCGCCCATTGTCTCCCGTCTGCTAGCCTTGGGCGTAAGCCGCAAGAGGGAGTTCTTGGCAGATGCCACCGCCGCACAGTTCACGCGGAACCCCGGTGGCTTAGCCTCCGCCTTGCGCACCATAGAAACTGCTGCAGCGCCGACCCGGTCCATCAAGCGGGGGTCCGCTCACCTCTGCATCGCAGATCCGCTGGGACGCAGGCTCACCCATAAGGAGGGCGCCTTCGCCAATCTGCTCGCGACCCACCCTCCCATGGGCATCCGAATCGCGCGCCTGAGAGCAATGGCTTACCAGTACCAAAAGACTGGAATAATCCCGGAGGAAGTCTGATCCTAACTCGCGGCGACTGGGCGCTGCTCGGTGCCGCCGTCCTCTTGCTCGCCGGCGTCGTTGTCTGGACCGTCCGGTTTACTCGCGTGGCCATCCGGCGCCGCCTAGATCGAGCTGTACTCCGGGCAGTCCATCGATTCCAAGTGCGCCTCGACCGCTACAAGCTCGTCAGTAAGCAGGCAATAAGAGAGGAGCTGCTACAAGATACGGAACTCTCCGCGGCGATAGACGAACATTGTCAGGCGTTCGGCTTGTCTGAAGACGAGGCACGAGCCAAGGTCGATGGTTACGTCGACGAGATCGTTCCCTTCTTTGACGTGCTCTCCTACTACAAATTCGGCTACAACGTAGCGCGGGTCCTGCTGCGGCTACTATACCGAGTCACGTCGGAGTACCAGGACGGCAAGGCGCTTCAGCGTATTCCCGCCACAGACGTGGTGATCTACTTGATGAACCACCGATCTAACGCAGACTACATGGTGGTCGCTTATGTCCTGGCACACGGCGTGAGCATAAGCTACGCAGTTGGAGAGTGGGCACGGATATGGCCGCTCGAATACGTTTTCAAGTCGTTTGGTGCCTATTTCGTGCGGCGAGGATTTCGCGAGCCCCTGTATCACACCGTTCTGGAACGATACGTACAACTGATTACGCGGAATGGTGTCACCCAAGGGATCTTCTTGGAGGGAGGACTCTCACGGAACGGCACAATGCGACCTGCCAAGATTGGCTTGCTGGACTACAGCGTGCGTGTCGTTCTCGATCCTAGCTTCAAGCGCGATGTGTGGCTCGTGCCGGTGGCAATCAACTATGACCGGGTGCTCGAGGATAGAACGCTGATTCATGAGTTGATTGACGAACGCGAGCGCCCCGGGCGGCTGCGCCAGTTCACAACGGCACTGCACTTCATCATATCCAACTTGCTCAGGCTCGTGACTGGCAACCTCAAGCGTTATGGCCGAGTGGCCGTGAACTTCGGCACGCCAATCTCAGTGAGCGAATGGACCGCCCAGAATCCGGGGGTGCTGCAGCAGACAAGACGCGAACGGTTATCAAACCTTCAGACACTGGCTGATGACGCGATGAGCCGCGTTGCCGCAATAATGCCGGTCACACCGGTGCCGTTGGTTTCGGCCGCGTTTCTTTCGTTCGGCGAGTCTTTGGTGCGGCGGAGTGATTTGCTCGATCGGATTGACGCATACCGCGATCATTTGCGCGGCACTGGAGCAAAACTGGTACGAGCTGAGCTGGCCGCCGACGCCATATTAGATCGAGCGTGGCGCATGCTCAGAATGAGGCGACTCGTCGTGCGCCAGGGAGACGCCTATGTGATTCTCCCTCGGCAGCGCCCCCTCATGGAGTTCTATGCCAACTCGGTGCGACATCTACTGCCTGACGCGCCCGCTAGGAGACCGATGCACCCGGGATTCGAAGCGGATGATTCGCTACCACGGCTGAGACATTAGCTTCCAGTCATGCCCCCGATCCACATCCCTGGACTCAAACTTGGTGACCGTGTCGAGGACAGCTTCGTCGTTCTCAACGTGGACATACGATCCCTGGACAACGGCGATTCTTTCACCGTTCTCACTCTGGGAAACAGCACCGGATCGATCGACTCCGAGCCCTTCTGGCCCGGAGATCAGGATAAGATTGCGGGCGTGCAGAAGGGTCATCCCGTTCGGGCGTCTGGTGAGGTCGGCCTCTTCAGGCAGAAAAAGCAAATCAAGGTTCGCACCATCACTGTGCTAACCAGAGATGCCGTAGATCTCATGAGCCTACTGCCCGCAGTTGGGCAGGTAGACCGGTACTGGGATACGCTGGACGGCTGGCGTCGATCAATTGAGAAGCCGCGTCTCCGGGCCGTGTTGGACTTGTTCTTCGAGGACGACGCATTCCGAGAGAAGTTCGAACGCTGTCCCGCGAGCATACGGGGACACCATGCGCAACTCGGCGGGTTACTTAAGCACACCACCGAAGTGGCCGCGATAGCACGCGCCGTGGCACGGACCTCAGGTGCTGACCAAGATGTCGTGCTCGCCGGAGTTCTGCTGCACGACATAGGCAAGCTGGAAGCCTACAGCTGGGACGGCATCTTCGACTACACTGTTCCCGGGTCTCTGCTGGGACACGTGGTTCTTGGTGCTTTGATGTTTGACGAGAGACTTGGAATAGAGCCGGACCCCGTCTGCACCGAAGAGGAGCGCTTGGTGTTGCTGCACGCCATACTCTCGCACCACGGTCAACTGGCGTTTGGCAGCCCCGTTCAGCCCATGACCCTCGAGGCAGAGGTGCTGCATTGGGCCGATAACGCGAGTGCTAAGACCACAAGCGTGGCGGATGCGCTCAACGACCCCGAGAGCTTTGTGGATGGCCCTGTATCAAAGCCGAAGTGGGCGCTTGACCGCCGGCGCGTGTACCGCAGCGCCTGTGATTGGGGAGTACCGGCCGAGAAGGAGTAACCCCGTCCGGCCATGACAACGTGACACACCGGTTCCTACCGCACACCGCAGACATTCTAGTGGAACTCGATTGCGAGACCTTCACTGGATTGTTCGAAGACGCAACGGACATGGTGCGCCATCTGCTTGCCGGAGAGTCCACCGTAGCGACAACCACGCAATATCGGCTGTCTCTGTCGGCTACCGGCCCTGACGAACTGTTGCACCACTACGTCCGAGAGCTCCTTGTGATCTTCCAGGTAAACACGTTTGTTCCGACTCGGCTTGAACTGGACCGCCTGCATTCCATGGGATTGG
>JBDHHP010000005.1:0-83465 GCA_039589275.1 Gemmatimonadota bacterium
CGCTCTTGCTCCAGATTCGGTAGAACGGCCCCGACGGTCCGCCTGGTGTGGATGTGACCAACAGCCTGTTGTCTTCGAGCCCGGTCAACGCACCCTGCAGCGCATCGTACACGTCCTGACCGATTCCTTTGGTCTCATCGAGGATGAGAAGCACACCGGCCTCTGAGTGCATCCCCTCGATTCGGTCCGGCTCCGTTGCTGGCATACCGATCGCTGCCCATTCCTCACCATACCCCTCAACCACCACGCGAGACGAGAGCACAGACAGAGGAAGACGCACGTTGGATCTTCGCGCCCACTTCCTCATCTCGCTGAACAGCACCGCCCGCACTTGCCTACTGAACTCGGGTGCGACAACAACGACCCGCGAGAGAGGACGCGTCAGAAGCCACCAAATCGCTGCCCAAGCATCGATCGCGCTTTTCCCTATACCGTGGCCGCTCCGCACCGAGACACGAGGCTGTGCGGCCAAATCACTGAGAGCCTCAAACTGATACTCGGTCCCATCACTCCGACGAGTGGCGGATTCGACGCCAAGCACGTCACGACAGAAAGCAACCGGATCATCCCGGTACGGACCGAACGCCTCTTCGATCGCCTCGGGCACCTCGAGCGTTGAGACTTGATCGCGTAGCGTACGCACCCAACGGTCGATGTTACGGCTCATCTTACGGGCTCCCATCGTATTTCGTAGCTTTGCCCCTGCCCCTCAACCGGAGATCCACATGCGCCTTATTGTTTGCAGCATAGCGCTTCTGGCTCTTCTGCCAGGTCCAGGTAGATCGCAGACAGGTTGGGCAGGCAACCTCAGGGGGATTGATACCGTAGCCGTCCTGGTTGTTCTTAACGACGAAGCAACGGAACTTGACGTATCGAAGCAGGTTCTCGAGGCCCCGACCCAGCTCGAGCTTGAAGGACGGGCATTGTGGTCGGTGACGGTACGCTCATGCCAGTCGTCGCTGTGGAGGTGAGCGCCCTCCCACAGGACGGGAGCACGCAAGTGGCATGGAACCTGACTATTAGCCTTGTCGCCGACGTGTTCTTGTATAGAGATATATGGAGGAACAGGATCAAGTGGGCTCTCGATTCGGCTGGCATTGACGGCATTCTCCAGGATCTGGGAACAGCACGCCAGGATGCCAAGATCTGGTCCTACGGTTGGCTGGCTTATGGCTCCCAATGGAATCTGCAGTCGCAAGTTGAGGAAGCCCTTGAGAGATTGCTCGACATCTTCCTCAACGACCACTTGGCCGCGAATCCGAGGCACTAGAGAATGGGGTTCACTGAAGCCGTCAAACGTGAAGCATTGGAGAGGGCGCATTACACCTGTGTGTGGTGCCAGAAGAAAGAGTTCTTCATGCAAGTCCATCACATTGTCCCGCAGGAAGAGAACGGACTCGATGACATAGACAATGCGGCCCCGGTCTGTGCGAGGTGCCACGAGAACATCGGGCACAATCCTAAGTTCAGAAAGCAAATGAGAAACCGAAGGGATTGGTGGTGGATTCACTGCAAGACCGAGGTAGCATCGCAAATCCAGCCTTTCCTTGAAAAGACGAATCAACTTGCTGAGCGATTGAGAGTCATGGAGGCGCAAGGGAGGCAGGACCGGCAACAATTGACTCAACTCAAGCAGATGGTGGTCGGAACACTTGGTTATACGCCGCAGGGGTTCGATTCCGCCACTACCGTGAGTCAGGTTACACAGATGTCCACTGGACTGCTCGATCCCAGTACGGAAGCAGTGATCGTGAACCAGATCACTCGACAGCAACAGCGGCAGTCCCTGAACTCGCACTTCCATCGAGAATAGCCACGAGTCAAAGGCCGCCACAGCGCTATTCACCGCTGTGGCGGGGTGGCGGGTGTGGCGGGCCCGGGCGGGTAGGGGGTACATCCTCACACCGCCTTGACGCGAGGCCGTTTGAGGTCCGCCTTCAGCCGGTCTACCTCGCCCTTGATGTCTTCGACTACCTCTCGCGTCAGTTGGCTCTCGTGAACCTTGAGAAACGTCTCGACTGCGCGCACCGACGCGTGTGCAGTGGTGCCGGGTACCAGCCCCGCCAGTGCCCAGCGAGCTATCAGCGTCAGCCAGTGTTGCGCGTCCTCAAGCTCGTCCAGTGGTCCTAGTTCCTTCGAGACGCGCTCTAGAGACAACTTCTTAGGCCTGCTAACCCTTCCACCCTTGGCCCCAGCGGTGCGCGCTGTCTCCTTCGTGAACCTCGCCATCTTCCCCGCCTCCCTTTCGCTCTATGCTTCGCTTACTAACCGGTTGGAATTGCTCGGATTTCTGACCCTAGAACTGACCCACCTAGATCGCATCGCGTTGTAAGGCAATGATCTACGATGCACCGTGTCATGACCCGCGATCAGCCTACCGCTGGGGTGGTGCATGCGTGCAGAGGCTTTCAAGTGGGGGGCGCGATTTCTAAGCAGATGGGTCAGTTCTTGGGTCAGAATGGGTGTAGGAACTTCCGGTATTGAGGTGCCAAGGGGGTGTGGCGATTCGGTGTAACCCCTTTGCTGCACAGAGGTTTGCAGCGATATTCCGGCCCGCTCCGGCTGACTTTGGATCCGGGAATGGTGGTTCGAATCCACCGGGGCCAACTGGATCGGGAACTCAGCGCACGCTGGGGGTAATCTGTCCAGGTGTGTGCGCCGCTAGGAGCCTCGCCCATCCGCGTACACGCGACGATTGTGACCCATCTGGAAAAGCAAGAGGTATAAGTGTCAGGGTGCCGAGTACTGCTGTTGTCAGCCGCTGTTGCCGTCGCGACCGTTGGCTGCAACACGGAGTTGACGCTGAACGCCGAGGCGCTGGAGGTCGTGCCGAGTTCAGCTCAGCCCGGCGATGAAGTCGTATTCGAGTTCTTCCTGACCGTGATCCCGGCCCGGACCATAAGGCTGTCGGCTTTGGTGGACGGTAGCACCTATCGGATGGAGACCTTGACGCTGAACGTCAACGGACCGTTTGAGTGGATCATGGGAGATGCCGCCGACCTCATAGCGGAGTACGGGACCGGTGTTCATTCGAGCGAGGTCGTGGTCTTGGATCTTGAAGCCGATGTCAGTGTAAGTACAAATCTGGCTACGTTCGAGCTGGTCGAACCCGTTCCGTAGCGAGCTACACAGCCGAAATCTCCTGCACCCCGGCTTCGGGTTTTCTCCGCGACACGCCGTCGTGATTTAATGAAGAAGGGTTCATAATTGGTGTAGACAACCATCAGTCCAGGTGGTTATGATTTCTGGTTCTTCGGCAGATCTCTTCCAGCATTACCATCTGCCGTGGAAACCGTAAATCGAACTCCCACCGGCGGTCGCACTGTAGGCGTGCGTCGGCGATGTATTCCTAAACTCCTCTTTGGGAGGGTCACATGCGTTTTTCAAGTTCTAGAAGGTGGCTCATGGCCGCCGGCACTGCCCTGTGCATGCTGGTGGCCGGAGCCGGGCCGCTCGTAGCTCAAGCTCAGGGTACGGTGCGTGGTCGAGTATTCGACCGCGTGACGGAGCGGCCTCTCACGGGAGCCCGAATCGTGGTTGTCGGGACTCAGCTACAGGGCGTGGCTGACGACCGAGGCAACTTCCAGATTCGGGACGTCCCTGCGGGTGCTCAGACACTCCGCGTCATGTTCGTCGGCTACAGCCGGATGGACCTGTCGGTTACGGTCAACATCGGGCAGGAGGCCGTTTCCAATTTCGGCATGCAGCCCACGGCCATCTCACTTGACGAGATCGTGGTCACGGGTACCCCGGGTACTTCTGAGAAGCGTACTCTGGGTAACGCGGTCTCCTCGGTGAAGGTGGAGGAGTTCGTGGCCGAGGCCCCGATCGCTAACGTGGTGGAGCTGCTGAGCGCTCGGACCCCGGGCCTCACCCTGGTGTCCAACAGCGGTCAGGTCGGTACCGGCTCGAACGTCCGCATTCGCGGCGCCGGCTCGATCTATGGTGGCTATCAGCCGGTGTACTACATCGATGGCATTCGGTTTGAGGCGGCTCTGCAGGAGGGCGGCAGCACGGTACAGGCCGGCACCGCCTTGGACTTCATCAATCCGAAGGACATCGAGAGCATCGAGGTGATCAAGGGCCCGGCGGCCGCAACGCTGTACGGTGCCGATGCGGCTTCCGGCGTGATCCAGATCATCACCAAGAAGGGCAGCCGGGGCCAGGAAGGCGTGCGGTGGACCGCCAGCGCCGAGTACGGTCAGAACGAGTGGACCGAATCGGTCGGCAACCCGCTCAACTACTGGCGTTGCACCGAGTCGAACCAGGGCTCCGGTACCTATCCGGGCTGCCAGGATCCAACGACGGTCGAGTGGTGGGGCAAGGACGCCAACGGCGATCCCGTCTTGAACGTTGGTATCCCCGAAGAAGACATCACAGCGATCCCCGGAACCAATGATTTCCTCATCACCGACAACCCCCTGCGTCGTCATCCGGTGGCTCTCAGGACCGGTGACGCATTGGACCTGAACCTTTCGGCCACGGGTGGCGGCAGGAGCTTCAGCTACTTCCTGTCCATGAACCGGAACGAGCAGGACGGTGTGTTCTTCAACAACTTCTCGCGTCGTACGGCGGGTCGGGCCAACTTCGACTTCAACGTCGCCGAGACGTTCGACATGGCCGTGCAGTTCAGCTACGCCCGCACGGCAGACCAACAGCCGCTGAACAACAACTCCTCAAACAGCATTCTGAGGAACGCGTTCCGCGGCCGGGCCCGCGCCTACAACGATCCTTGGGAGCCAGGTTTCCGCGGTTTCAATCCCTTCCTGTCGAACCAGTACAATTCGGTTCGTCGTAAGGAGCGGATGACCATCGGACTCACCATGAACTGGGATCCGTGGCAGTGGTTCCAGAACAAGCTCACCTTGGGCTTGGACAAGCAGGACTACCGTGAGACCACGTTCTACGAGATCGACACCACCGGCCGCGAGCCCTGGGGCACCAACAACTCCACTGGCGCAGTCTACCACGACCTACCGATAACGCACACGTGGACGATGGACTACGCCGCGTCGCTCGATTTCGATATCAATCCGACGTGGAGTTCCAAGTTCTCGGGCGGCATGCAGTTGAACGCGCGGCAGCGCAAGTTCACCGGCTCCGACGGCTGGGGTCTGGTGGCGAACAACCTGAACCTGGTCAGTTCCGCAGCCAACGTGGATGCGGGCGAGAGCTTCTCCGAGCAGACCTCGTTGGGCTTCTACGTGCAGGAAGAGGTGGGCTGGCGCAACCGCATGTTCATAACCGGCGCCGTCCGGATCGACGACAACTCGGCCTTCGGGTCGGACTTCTCGTTGGTGGTCTACCCCAAGGCGTCGTTCTCTTGGGTGGTCTCGGAAGAGGACTTCTTCAATCTCGGCTGGATGCAGCAGTTGAAGCTGCGGGCGGCTTGGGGCCAGGCCGGTAACGCACCGGCGCCGTTCTCAGCCGACCGTACATACCAGACTGGTGTCACCACGATCGGTGACGCGAGCACAAACTTCCTGCGCCCGTCGGAATACGGCAACCCCGACCTCCAGGCCGAGACCGGTCGCGAGTTCGAGCTTGGATTCGACGCCTCGTTGCTGGACGGTAAGGCCGGCCTCGAGTTCACCTACTACGATCAGAAGACCAACGACGCTTTGGTAGAGGTACCCGACCCGAGATCAACCGGGTTCCTCGGGGACCACCTGATCAACATCGGTGAGATCACGAACACTGGCTTGGAGTTGCTCGTGACCGGCACCCCGGTCTACAGCCGCAACTTCGCCTGGGACGTGAGCGTTTCGCTCTCGACCAACAAGAACCGTCTCAAGTCGTTCAACGGCGCGCGCGAAGAGGTGATCTTTGGCTCCTTCGACGACGTGCAGCGGCATCGTGAAGGATACCCGTTGGGTGCATTCTGGGCCTACGACGTGGAGCGCGGTGCTGACGGCGAGCCAGTTTTGGATGCCGGTGGCGATGTGACGGTGAACCGTGCCTGCCGCTGGGCTCCGAGCGATCCTGCTTGGGACCAGGCCACGGAGTGCGACGACATTTACATAGGTCCGTCGATCCCGACACGTGAGTCTGCGGTGACCAACACGTTCACCGTGTTTGGCAACTTGAGAATCTTTGCCCACTTCGATTACAGGGGTGGACACTATCAGTGGTGCGCCATTTGCTCGATCCGCAGCCGGGTCGACCGCAACACTTGGGACGTGAACACCGGTGGCACTGAGCTGAACCCCGACGTCTCCGACGCCGAGGTGCTGGCGCTCAGGGCTCGCCAGACCCTTACCCACATCACCCAGGCCGACTTCATCAAGTTCCGCGAGCTGTCACTCACGTATTCGATCCCGCAGAGCTGGGGCTCGATCTTCGCGTCAAGCCGTTGGAGCTTCACAGTGTCGGGCCGTAACCTCTGGATGTGGACCAAGTACGAGGGCACGGGTGATCCTGAGGTGCAGTTCAATCCTTACTCCACATTCACCCGACTCGACTACGCGTCGATGCCGCAGTTGCGCAGGCTCTCGGCGTCGGCTCGGGTCAGCTTCTAAGGGAGGGCGAAATCATGAGACGGAAATACACTCGATGGGTAGGGATGTTAGCGATGAGTGCCGTCCTTGCCCTCTCAACGGCATGCGACATCGCCGACGAGTTGCTGCAGGTCGATAACCCCGAGCAGATTCAGGTTGAGCTGCTCGACGACGTGGCACTGCTGGACGTGCAGGTACAGGGCGTAATCGGCAACATGGTCGACATGATGGACACCCCGATCATCGAGTACGCCACGTACATCTCGGACGAGGTGCTGACCGGACTCAACTGGGAGGACTATGCCCGGGTGAGCCAGCGTATCGTGCTCTACCTGGAGGGGCCGGTTGATGACATCTTCGGGGAGCCGAGCCGGGCGCTGCGTCAGGCGCACGATTTGGCCGAGCGCATCCGGGTGTGGCAGGGTGAGTTCCCCGACGAGAACTACGACGACGAGCTAGCGCTCGTGCTGGTCCATGCAGGTTATGCCGCGGTCGTGATGGCCGAGCACATGTGCCAGACGGTCATCTCGCTCGTTCCCGACGAGCCCAGCGATCAGATCCTGTCGCAGGCGCAGACGTTCCAGGCAGCCATACCGTACTTGCAGGAAGGCCTGAGCCTAGCCACCGCTGAGGGTGAAGATGATCTGGCCGATCTCGCCCGCACCGGTCTGGCCCGCGCGTATCTGGGCCAGGGTAGCTGGGCCGATGCGGCAACATACGCGGGCGCGGTGACTGCTGGTTTCGAGTGGTGGCTGGAGTACTCCGATGCGAACAACTCGGAATACAACGGTCTGCAGAACACCAGCCATGGCTCGAACTTCACGCTGGGTATCAATCCGTTCTTCACTGGCGTGCACCCCAGCTTCGACGGCACGGGCTTCGCGTTTGAGGACAACGACGTGATCGACGCCCAGACCGACCCGCGGATCCAGCACATGCCGACCGATCGGACGGGGCACAACCGTCTGACCCGGCTGTACAAGCTGTTCCAGGGACTGCGCTACAGTGAGTACAACGGTGAGACGATTGCTCCGGCGTCCGCGGCGTGCCCGGCTTGCACGGGCACCGACGAGGACGACATGGAACTCATCGCCGAGTACTACACCGACATTCTGTTGGCGGACTACACCGAGGCACAGCATCACTACTTTGAGGCTCTTGCCATGCAGGGTGGGAACGAGGCCGAGGTACTGGCTTTCGTGAACACTCGGCGTGCCGTGGGCAACCAGGCCTCCGTCACGCTTTCGGGTCAGGACCTGATCGACGAGCTGAGGAGACAGCGGGGCAAGGACCTGTTCATGGGCGGTTTCCGCGTGGGTGACCTGCGCCGCTGGAGCATCTTCGATGCCGGCAACGGTCCCTTCGCCGGGGGCAGTTACTTCCCGGTGGGAACGCACCCCAACGCACAGTGGGGTGAGTACGGCCCGTGGACCTGTTACCCACTTCCGCTCGAAGAGTACGAGGGTAACCCGAACTTGGTGGGCCAGAAGCCCGCGGATCCGTCGGTGCCGCCGGCAGGCGTCATCTAAGATGGAACTTGGTGCACCGCCGCTGTAACCAGCGGCGGCGCACCACAGCAGTAACGGTGGGAGTTACGGAAGGTGGGAAGTGAAGGATGTGCTTCCCACCTTTCTGTTTGTCAGCTATCAGCTATCGGCTGTCCGCTGTCCGCTGTCCGCTGTCCGCTGTCCGCTGTCCGCTGGGATCATAGGCATGTCTCACGTGTAGTGACCGAGCGAGCCGCTCGCGCTCGCGTTTCACAACAGCTGTACTGAGTAGGTTCTCGCGGAAGCCACTCGCACCGCGCCGAAGAGCAGCTTATTGTTTTCTCACTCGGCTCGCGAGTGTGCGGGTGTGAAGGGGTAATGGGACCAGTTGCCACCTGAAGGCCGCCGGTATCGATGCAAGGATGAGGCTCAGACTGGGGTGTTTGACGCTAATGCTCGCCGCCATGAGCGCCGAGCCCGCCGCCGCACAACGGCTGCGCGGACGGCTCATGGACTTGCAGACAAACGAGCCCATCTCGTCCGGTGTCCTGACACTTCTCACAGAGGATCGGTCCCGAGTGACAACTACGGTGAGCGACGACAGCGGGTCCTGGACTCTCAATGCGCCGGGCCCAGGCACGTACCTTGTTGAAGCCAAGCGCCTGGGTTACCAGCCCTGGATCGATGGGCCAATTGAGATCCGCGCGACGGACGACTGGCAATCAGTCTATCATCTCAATCCGTTGGCTGTCTCTCTCGACCCGGTCGAAATCCGCGGCGAACTGACGCAACGGTATCTCAACTTCGTGGGTTTCTTCGAACGACAGAAGTCCGATTTTGGGCACTTTATCACCCGCGACGACATCGAAAGGCGGCGCGGCAACAGGATCACGGACCTTCTGGCAACGGTCCCGGGCGTTCGTATGGTGCCGACCGGTGACCAGTTCGGGCGCCTATCCCTGCAGTTGCGCGGTGGCAGCCTGGCTCGCGGTGGACTGTGTAGTCCGCGCATATTCGTGGACGGCCTCATCTTCAGCCGGGGCGACTCCCGGCAGATCGGAGCCGATGACTGGGGCAATCCCGAACCCCTGTTCGAGGAATCCCCCGAGGAGTCCGTCGAGGATTGGGACCTCGGTATCGACGCCATTGCCCATCCGTCGAGCATCGCTGCCATAGAGATCTACCGCAGCGGTGCCCAGATCCCCGTTAAGTTCGGTGGCACCAGTATCCAGACCCAGTGCGGAGTGATCCTGATCTGGACTCGCGTTGGGCAGATAAGGCAGCAGAAAGAGGGTGGCAGGTAGTCCCCAACGGAGTTACGGATGCTGAACAGGATTGATGTGAGACTCAATCTGGCGCGCTTACTGCGCATCGCTGCAATCGGGCTAGTCGCCTTGGTTCTTATGGCGCCCGGAGGGGCGCGTATTGCGGCTCAGTCCGCATACAAGACGGCGAATTCCCACACGTCGATCATACCTCGCAAGTATGGGTTCTTTAGCGCGGACTTTGCCGAGGCCGGTCTGGGACTCACGTTCGTCGGGGAATGGGGTACCTGGTGCTTCGCACCAGGCGTGGAGGTGGGTGGACGTGTCTATTACGCGTTCGGCCAGACCGGGGCCCGCTACGAAGCCGTCTACCTGACGTTCGGCTACCGCGCCAAACAGCTGAGATTGGCGGAGCTGGATCCCGCGACTACGGTGCTCCGATTCGATGAGCGCTATCAGCAAGACGTGCTGGGCTCCGTTGGCTTCAACCACGTGTTCGGAGCGGGGACCGCTATCGGCATTCGAGGAGACGCTTGGCGGGAATTGGGGTCACCCGGTTTCAATCAGCCGAGCGAAGTCTGCGTGCCCGGGACGTTCCCGGGGAGTGGCGTCGTGTACACCGCCTGCAGCAACCGTTACGTGAGGAACACGTTCGAGTCCCTACCCGATCTATGGGGCGGTCAGGTGCGCATGGATGTGACGTTGGCGGTGGCGGAGATCGGTTTCTCGAACACGCGACCGACCGTGGCGCTGGTTGCGGGCGGATCGGCCGATTTCTTGGAGAGTGCCAACGCCATGGTGAGCCTCGGGGTCGGCGTCGCAATAATGCCGGCCTCATATCCTGGTCAGTCGATCGTCACTGTTCTGGCGGGCCTGAACGACGCGTTCGATGCCAACGGCGTGGCTCCCAGCTTCAACGACCGTTTCGTAGTGTCTCTGGCGCTCGGAATCCCGTTTCCGACAGTGCTGAGACGGTAAGCCCTTATACCCCCACCCCTTCACCATCACCCCACCTGAGACTAGCTTTTTAGGCTGTCATGGCCGACATATCGCTTTCTTCGAGCAAGATGCTCCTGATGTCAGGGACGGCTAATGAGCCGCTCGCTCAGGAGATAGCTGATCACCTAGGGCAGCCGCTGTGCCAGGTGACGATACGGCGGTTCGCCGACGGGGAGATTTTCGTCAAGATCGACGAGAACGTGCGCGGGCAGGACGTATTCATCATCCAACCCACTTGCCCGCCGGCGGAAAACATCGTCGAGCTGCTGATCCTGATCGATGCCGCTTCGAGGGCGAGTGCCGCCAGGGTGAGCGCTGTGGTGCCCTACTACGGGTACGGCCGCCAGGACCGTAAGGACCAGCCGCGGGTGGCTATCAGCGCTAAGCTGATGGCCAACCTGATAACGACAGCGGGCGCGGACCGGGTACTGGCGATGGACTTTCACCAGCACCAGTTGCAGGGCTTCTTCGATATCCCGGTGGATCACCTGTATGCCGCACCGGTGCTCGTGCAGCACTACCGGCAGAAACGGCTGCACAAACCGGTGATCGTAGCGCCTGATGTGGGTGGCGCCAAGATGGCTCGCGGCTTCGCCAAGCGACTGGATGCGTCGTTGGCAATCATCGACAAGCGTCGTCCGTCGGCAAACATCGCCGAGGTGGTGAACGTGGTGGGTGAGGTGGAGGGACGGGACTGCCTTATTGTGGACGACTTGATCGACACAGCGGGCACCATGTCCGAGGCGGCACACGCTCTCAAGCGGCTCGGAGCGCGCAAGGTATACGGCTGCGCGACACACGCGCTCCTATCCGGGCCAGCCGTCGACCGACTGAGCTCCTGTCCGGCGGAAGAGGTCGCCGTCACCAACACGCGGTTGGTGCAGGAGGAGCTGCGGTTTGACAGATTGAAAATACTATCGATCGCTCAGTTGCTGGCACAGGCGATCAGATTCACTCACAGCGATCAGTCCGTCAGCTCGTTGTTCCACTGATCGCTGGCAATATCGAGAAGAAGAATATGGCCGAGTCAATCACGCTCAAAGCAGAGCGACGTTCCGACAGTGGTACCGGGGCTGCTCGTCAGTTGCGCCGTGACGGAGGTGTACCCGCCGTTATCTATGGACACGGACGGGAACCGGAATCGCTGACGCTGTCGAAAGCCGAGTTGGACAAAGCGCTGTCCGGGGTCGCGGGCGCAACGGTGCTAGAGATCAAGGTGGGCAGCAAGAAGCTCAGGGCACTCATTCGCGAGGTCCAGCGCCACCCGACTCGCCTCGACATAATCCACGTGGACTTTCTCGAGGTGCACGC
Source organism: Gemmatimonadota bacterium (assembly GCA_039589275.1). Classification (GTDB taxonomy): domain Bacteria; phylum Gemmatimonadota; class Gemmatimonadetes; order Gemmatimonadales; family GWC2-71-9. The sequence continues at coordinate 11,560 of JBDHHP010000005.1, forward strand.
AGGTGAGAAGCTCACGGTGAAGTCACCCATTCGGTTGGTCGGCTCGCCAGAGGGCGTGCGCAACCAAGGCGGAGTGCTCGACCAGATACTGCGGGAACTGGAGATCAGAGTCCTACCGAAGGATATGCCTGAATTCATCGAGCTAGATGTCACCGACCTGACGGTCGGTCACTCGATCCACGTGCGCGACGTCAGCGTTGCCAATGCGGAGATCCTGGACGATCCTGCAATGACGGTGTGCACGGTCGTACCGCCGCGAGTCGAGGTGGAGCCGGTCGCTGTGGTTGAAGAGGAAGAGGAAGAACTGCTTGAGCCCGAGCTCATCCGTAAGGCGAAGGCCGAGGAAGAGGCCGAAGAGTCGACCGCGGGTGGGGGCGAGAGCGCGGAACAGAAGGAATAGGCGCTGCGCGCCGCGGTCGCACTGGGGAATCCCGGTCCCGCTTACGCGAACACCAGGCACAACGCAGGTTTCATTCTAGCGGACGTCCTGGCGAAATGGTGGCGCATGCCACGGTTTCGTCGGGCCGGCCGCGCTCTCGTTACCAACGGACTGGTTGGCGGCCAGCAAGTCGCCCTCATCAAGCCTCAGACGTACATGAATCGAAGTGGATCGGCGCTGGCCCCCCTGTTCGAGCAATCGGGCTTCAATGCGTCCGCTGACATGCTGATCATCGTGGACGACTACGCCCTTCCACTGGGAACGATGCGGTTCCGGGCTCACGGCTCGTCTGGTGGGCACAACGGTCTCGAGAGCATTGAGAACGCCGTCGGATCGACCAACTACCACCGGCTCCGCATTGGCGTGGGCCCTCTACCTGACGAACGTACGGATCCCGCTGACTTCGTCACCTCCCCGTTCACGAACGACGAGTCGGATACGCTGGCAGAGTTGATGCCCGTTCTGGTGCAGGCCGTGGACTGCTGGCTGGACGAAGGCATAGATGCGGCTATGAATAGGTTCAACGCCAAACGCGAAGTCTGACGTCTTCCCCTGTGCGAATCGGCATTATCGGCCTTCCGAACGTGGGTAAGTCCACCCTGTTCAACGCTCTCACATCAGCTGGCGCAGCGGCGGAGAATTACCCGTTCTGCACCGTGGATCCAAATGTCGGCGTCGTGTCCGTCCCAGACGAACGACTCGACCGGCTCGCAGCGGTGGTCCAGCTTCCGTTGACGACCCATGCGGTAATCGAGTTCGTGGACATCGCTGGGCTGGTTCGGGGTGCCAGCCAGGGCGAGGGACTTGGCAACCAGTTCTTAGGTCACATCCGGGACGTAGATGCGATCGCCCACGTCGTCCGCTGCTTCGAGGATCCCGACGTGAGTCACGTGATGGGAACCGTGGACCCAGTACGTGACCACGATGTAGTGACTACGGAACTGGCTCTGGCCGACCTTACGCTGGCTGAACAACGACGTGACAAGGTAGTGAAGTCCGCTCGTTCGGGTGACAAGGAAGCTCAAGCGGAAGCGGAATGGCTCGATCGCCTGATCGAGGCACTGAACTCGGGACACGGCGCTCGCGACATAGTGCGGTCTGCTGAAGAGGCTCGCCAATACCGCCAACTCGGTATACTCACGGCCCTGCCAGTGCTGTACGCGGCCAACATCGCGGAAGCTGACCTGGGAAAAAACGACCTACCCGCGCTGGAGGCCCTACGCACTGCGGCGCAAAAACACCACGAAAACGCCGAGATCGTCCCATTCTCGGCTCAGTTCGAGGCCGAGTTGTCCGAGTTGGATGATGCTGAACGCAGGGAATTCCTCGATAGCGTGGGCATGGAGGAGCCGGGATTGGACCGGTTTGTCACGGCATGCTTCCACCTGCTGAAGCTCGAAACGTTCTTCACTCTGGTAGGTGACAAGGAAGTACGTGCCTGGGTGGTTCCAGTAGGGACAACGGCATTTGAGGCCGCCGGACGGATCCATACTGACTTCCAACGCGGTTTTATCAGGGCCGAGACTATTCCGGTAGAGGGTTTTATCAGTTCCGGTTCGTATCGTCGTGCGAGGGAGGAGGGAATGGTCCGCAGCGAGGGCCGGGATTACGTGGTACAGGACGGAGATGTGCTGCTGTTCAGGTTCAACGTCTAGGGCCGTCAGCCCACCCCTACAAAAGCCACTGCAGGCCTGCTAGATTCGTTGCTCGACCACCACCTACTCCGTCCCTTAGAGGCCGGGGTCAACTAGTCCGAAGGAGGTGTCATGGCCCGTCCATACGAGGTCGTATACATCTTTGACAGCGCGCTCGAGGAAACGCAGATCGACCAACACCTCGAGCGATTTCACGAACTCCTCAAGAGCCCAACACAGCCCGAGCCGATTACGAGTCTCAGTCACTGGGGCAAACGGACGCTCTCGTACCCCATCAAGAGCCGAGAGCTGGGATACTATGTAGTTGCCCAGTTTGAGACTGATCCGACTCTATTAGACGAGTATGAACGCATAGTGAAGCTCGAAGACGCTGTGCTGCGCCACCTAATCGTCATCAACGAAGGACTTGCCCCGCTCCCAGCGGCTGCTGCTGAACCTGAGCCAGGATCAGACAACCGGGTTGCTGAATCGGCGCCAGCCGCCGAGACAGTGGCAACTGATGAGGGCGAACAAGTAGAGCAGCCGTTAGCCGAGGCCGAGGAGGAGAACAATGCCCCGACCCAGTAAGACCTGCCCCGTGTGTGAATCGGGCGTCAGGGTGGTGGACTACAAGGACGAGCGGGTGCTTTCTCGTTTCACCACCGAGCGCGGCAAGATCCTCCCCAGTCGCCTGTCCGGCATGTGCGCGCGTCATCAACGGCAGTTGTCTCGAGCGATAAAGCGGGCGCGCCACCTAGCGCTGCTCCCGTACATCAAGGGCTCCGGCCGGTAGGGCCCCGAGGCGCGGCGGCGGGAACGGCGCCTGCGATCGTCGATGGGCATCAGACCATGGTTAGCTCGCAACAAGCGAGTGCTGGCAGCTGCGGTGTTGTTCACCGTGTTTGCGCCCGTACCACTTTTCGCGTTTCCTCTCGCGCTGCTACTTGCGTTCGCACCACTCCGCAGCCGTTCTGAAGCCCTCGCGGCCGCCATCCTGGGTGGCCTCAGCCTAGTCTGGCTCCTACGACTCGGTACCCTTCCTGACCAGGTCGTGCGGGCAAGCGTCGTAATCGCCGGCCTAGTGTACGCGGTTGGGACGCGATTCACGGCGGCCACCGTCACTCACAGGGCTCTTGCTGCGGTGGCACTGGCCAGCGTGGCTGTGGGGAACATGCTTTATGGGCTCGGTTCGTCCTGGGCGGAACTGACGTGGTGGGTAGAACGAGCCGCTGCCCGGCTGGCGAGACAGCAGGAGTTCGGAATGTGGATGATCTGCTATGGCGGCACGTCCGAAGGCACCCAGATGCCTGAGGTCATGGGTCAGACTGTGAGGTTCATTGCGGACTACCATCCGGCCATACTCGCTGTCCAGTTAATGGCCGGGATGGCCGTGGCCACGGCGATCTATCACCGCGTGGCGCAGCAGCCTCGTGGGACCCCACTGGGCTCGTTCCGAGAGTTCCGCTTCAACGAGAACCTAGGCTGGGCGGCGATCGTGCCACTGCTCGTCATCCTGAGCCCGGTTCCGGCCGCCGCTAGGCTTGCGGCCGCAAATGTGCTCGTCGTCATGGGAGTGCTTTACGCCATCCGGGGAATCGCCGTGGCAGCGAGCGGGCTGAGTCGCGCCGGCCGGAACCGGAGCCTCAGCGTGGCGCTCAGTGTGGCAATTGCCCTGATGATATTGCCCATTGCCCTCACAGGTGCGATCCTATTGGGCGTAGTGGATTCGCGTATGGACCTGAGACGGCGGTGGGTGTCACCGCAAGCAAGTAGGTAGCTAAATGGAAGTGATTCTCAGAGAAACCGTCGATAACGTGGGACAGGCAGGTGAGATAGTCAAAGTCAAGAACGGCTATGCCCGCAACTTCCTGATCCCTCGCGGACTCGCATATCAGGCCACGACCTCGAACAAAAGGCGAGTGGAGTCAGAAGCCGTCAGACGAGCGCAGGCACAGCAGGCACAGCAGGCAGATGCAGAGGTGCTTGCGCAGCGGTTGACGGATCTGTCTATCGAGTTCACGGTGAAAGCTGGAGAAGGCGACAAGTTGTTCGGATCAATTACGTCGGCCGACATCGCTGAGAAGCTGGCTGACCGCGGATACACCATCGACAAGCGAACAATCGAGTTGGAGGAGCCGATCAAGATGATCGGGATTTACACAGTGCCGGTTCGTCTCCACGCTGAAGTCAAGGCAGGACTTCGGGTCTGGGTGGTCAAGGAAGAATAGTGTCGAGCATCTCCGTCGGGATTGCTTACCTCGACGGTCCGCGGCTGCGACTATCGCTGCTGGCCGCGGCCGATTGGATCGACGCGGGTCGGGAAGAGCTGAACCGCATAAATGTCTTCCCTGTCCCAGACGGAGACACCGGCACCAACTTCGCCTCGACGCTACGTGCCGTGGCCGAGGCAGTACGGCGTCTCAAGCCCACGGCCCCGCTTCCAGAAGTGCTCAAAGCAATGGCGGACACGAGCATCTTCAATGCGCGCGGCAATTCGGGGATGTTGCTGTCGCAATTCCTGCTGGGCTTCCGCGAATCGCTGCAAGACAAGCACGCGGCCGCTCCGGGCGATGTGGCGCAGGCGATTCGCCAAGGTGCTGTTAGGCTACATCAATCGCTCGACGAGCCAGTCGAGGGAACGATTCTCACGGTCGCCCGTGAGGCGGCTGACGAAGCGGAACGTGCAGCTCTCGAGACTGACAACTTCGCAGAGCTGATGGTGCGCGTGCTGAAGCACTCGGAGGTAACGCTACAGCACACCCCCGAGCTGTTGAGCGTGCTCAAGGAGGCCGGGGTCGTTGACGCTGGCGCAAAGGCCTTCGTTCGAATGCTTGAGGGAATCGTAAGGCTCATCGAGGGTGACCCCATCCTGCCGGCCGAGGGACCGATCGAGTACGACGTGCCCGATGCCGCCGCACTCGCTGAAGTGGCTGCGGAGCGCGACTTCGGTTTCTGCACCGAGGTGTTGGCACGGGGGGAGAAGTTCCCACCGACCACAGAGATCCGATCACGACTGAGGCAGTTTGGCGGGTCCATCGTGGTGCTGGCCACTGAGGATCTCCTGAAGATCCATGTCCACACGGACACGCCCGAAGACGTCTTCGACTTGGTGAGGCAGTGGGGAACGATTGAGACCACCAAAGCCGAGGACATGCGGGAGCAGCATCGCGAGCTGCACGAGTCTCAACGCAGCGTATGCATTGTCACTGACTCCGCCTGCGACCTCTCGGATGATATCCTCGATCCAAATGGGGTGGTGGTGGTTCCGCTGCAGATCATAGAGGGTGACAAGACCTACCTCGACCGAGTCGAAATCCACGGTGGCGAACTCTATGCGCGCATGAAAGAGGAGGGCGCCGTTTTCACCACCTCTCAGCCAACGCCGGGAGCGTTTGCCCAGGCATTTGACGATGCGACCACAGTCGCTGATGAGGTGATCGGCGTATTCCTCGGCGGCGCGCTCTCGGGGACTCTCTCCTCTGCGCAGGCAGCCGCCGGCGCGCGTGGTCTGGAACGGATCGAGTTCGTCGACTCACGCAATGCGTCTTTTGGTCTAGGCCTCCTAGTGCTCAGGGCCATCGAGTTGATCGAACAGGGTTACAACGCCGCCGAGACGAAGCGGGAGCTCGACCGGGTGCGTGATCAGTCCGGTGCCTTCTTCACGGTGGACGTATTTGACAATCTGCTCAGGTCGGGCAGAGTGAGTCGGGGACGCGCTTGGCTCGGTGGTATCCTGGACATCAAGCCGATCCTGGAAGTGAATCTGGAAGGCAAGGTCGTACCACTGGATCGGGTGCGAGGACGAGAGCATCTCATCCCACGAGTCCTGAGGCACTTGGAGCGGCGACTCACGCCTCAGCCTGTATCAGTGCGCTTCGGAATCGCTCACGCTGGCGCCCCCGATGTCGCGGAGAGATTGCGCGCCGATCTAGAGGCGCGCTACGCCCCCCGTACTTGCCTGGTCGCCGACGTAGCTGCGGTCATCGGTGTCCACGTTGGCCCAGGTGCCTGGGGTATATTCTACCAGGTGGAAGACTGACGAACCCAAGCTATCTGAGACGATTCCCACTCCGCGCCCCAAACACCTGACAGCTGAGAGACCAGCTGAGTCGGCCGAACTCCGACTGGCGGTCGAAACGCTGGACGACCACAAGGGTCTGGACATCATGGTACTGGACCTTCGCGAGCTGAGCGACGCCACCGACTATTTCGTGGTAGCGTCCGGATCCTCAGATGTTCACGTTCGGGCGTTGGCGGAACAGGTTGAGCAGGCTCTGGAACGCGGCGGCAGGCGGGCGCACCACGTCGAAGGCGTGCGGGCTGGCCGCTGGGCCTTGCTCGACTACTTCGATTTCGTGGTGCACGTATTCCACCCCGTCCTGCGAGAGTTCTATCAGCTGGAGCGACTGTGGGCCGATGCTCCGACCAGACGGGTCGTCGTCGAGTAAGCGGAATCGACCTTGTCCAAAGCGAAGCCCAACCCTAATGTTTCGGCCGTGAAGCCGCACGTCATCCTGCTGCTACTGGCGGCCACAATCACCGCCTGCCAACCCGACCAGTCACCCAATCCGGTCAGGGAAGTGTTTGATCGGACATCCAAAGTAGTGGCGGCCGGTGCTGCCCTCGCACTGCGGTTCCCGTCGCGAGGCTCAGAGGTGCAGCTGTATCGGCTTCCGGCCTTGGAGCAGGTATCGTGGAATTTCGAGACGAGAGGGCGACCGACCCAGCAGATCCTCGGGTTCGCACCTGACGCCAACCTGGTCTACACACTGGTAGAGGGAGAGGGGGACTCGGCGGGATTCGACCTCCTGGCGCTCGATCTGATCACCGGGCGCTCGCGCACCATCGACACCAGCTTGGCGGCAGCCGCGCTGGGACCGACGGGGAAGGCCCACGTGGTACGCCTCAACGGGTCCGTGGCCGAAGTCGAGCGCGGAAGGGTGCTGCTGTGGTCGGATACGCTGGATGGGGTGACTCACCTTTGGGGCGCCGCGCGGGAGCGCCTTCTGGCGGTGACTCAGACTGACCGGGGCCGTGAGCTGGCTCTCCTATCCGGCGGTCAGCCGCAGGTCAGGCAGCCGATTCCAGATGGCCCTGTGATCGTATCGCCATGGGGTCGCCTGGCCGCCATAGCGACTGATTCGGGCATTGGCCTCTATCTGCCGCAGGAGCCGGAGCAAGCACACACAGTACCCCTGACGCCCTCTCCGCAGCTGCTGACAATGTCGCCATCCGGACACAAGATATATGCGGTGCTGGGCGAAACCGAACTGGTCTCATTGGGGCGGTTCGGCGAAGGTGTACTGAGCCGCGCGGCGCTGCCCGGCCGCGCGGTCGACTTACGAGTTGATCCGTTGGGCAGGATGCTCTTCGCTCAGACCGCAAATGCAGATTCCGTTTGGGTATTCGACGCTTCCGCGTTGACCCTTAAGGGAACGATTGCCGGATCGTGGGCAGACGATCTGCCAGCTGCGGGCCCCGACGGCACGATAATCGTCAGGAGTGAGAATCGACTAGTTGCAGTAGACCCTGAGAGTTTTGAGGTTGCCGCCACCACAACCGAACGGCAGGGTGATAGGTGGTTCATTGCAGGCTGGGACGCGCGGCGGCCGGTACTGGAACTGGAAGTCGAAGCACCTGCAACAGGGGGCCAAGCTGGCCAGATCATCTACGTGCAGGTTTCCAGTTCAGGCAACCCCGCCTGGGCGGAGGACCTCGCCCAAGAGCTGCGAGCCGCGGGACTCAACACCACCGTCCTCCCGCCCGATTCCTCCGAGGAACGCTTTAGGGTTGTTCTAGGCCCCTACCCGACCCGTGAGGAGGCTGAGGAGAACGGCCGCCGCCTCGGCCGCCCGTTCTGGATCCTGACCCGGGACACCATTCCGCAGGTACAATGACTCCGCGAGAGATCGCGCGAGCGAACATACCCGACGAGATCGCCACCCTGATTGCGGGGAGAAGCATCGTCGTGCTCGTGCCGCAGGAAGATGTGTCGGATTCGATCGTCGACACGGCGTGGGAATTCGCACGGGCCGCCGCCAGTCCGGGCAGGGCTGTAGCACTCATAGACCTGAGCCTGGAGGAACCGGCGCTGCACTCCCGCGCCCGGGGTGCGGCGGAGGAGGGCATCGTCGACGCGTTCCTATTCGGTGCCTCACTGGAACACGTGTCCAGTCAGCAAGACGTGCCTGGATTGTATTTCATTGGCGTTGGCACGGAGCCTTCCGATCCGGCGGAGGTGTGGGAATCGACCCGCTGGTCGAGACTCGTCAGGGGTTTCACCAGTCAGGGAGCGGTGATGCTCCTCTTTGTGCCGCCTGCTGGGCTCAAGCGACTCAGAGTCACCCCTGATATGGTGGTCACCTTATCGCTCTACGGAGAGGATGGCCCGCAGGAGACCGCCGCGATTACGAGCTTCAGGGATAGTGGCGTGCCCATCGCGCGGATCGTCTGCGAAGCAAGGACCAGTCGACCGTCACTGCACCGCGCTGGACCCGCGATTCTGACGGACCCCGAAGGCCGTCTGGATGAGTCAGAGGTGAAATCCGGAACGTTGGCGCGTGTAGGCCTAGTCCTGGCCAGCACCGTCGCAGTTGGAGCCGTCGTCACCGCAGCAGTGTTCCTTCTCCAAGGGGTTGGTGAGAATCCCCAGGAGACTCGGGAGATGGACCGCAACATGGCATCGTCTTCTCGAGGTGATACGCAGACCACGCCCGGCGAAGCTGTCGTCGCGCCAGAATCGAACAGAGTGGAGCAAGCCATCGTCGCGGATTCGATACCCGGGACGGCTCCGGTCCTCACTCCGGCGCCAGAGGACTCGCTCTTCTACTCTGTACAAGTAGCCGCCATGGGCAGCCTGAACGAAGCAATCGCTCACGCTAACGACCTCTACGCAGCCGGCTTCCCCGCAACTGTCACAGTGGCGCGTCCCGAAGCGGACGTTACCTGGTATCGGGTAACGGTGGGCGCTCATGCGACCGCTGGATACACATCTGAAACGCGCCAGGCAATGCGACGCCGAGGTTTTGCAGGCGGGTTCCCAATCCGTACACCCCACGCACTACTCATCAACACGTTTCTCAATCGCGAAGAAGCACTCGCTCATGTGGGGGGACTTCGGGAATCGGGGATACCCGCGTACATTGTTGAGGCACCGGGCGGAGTGTTCCGCGTTCTTCTCGGCGCGTGTGAAACGCCGGATCAGGCCCGGATGACGGACTCGGTGTTGGCAGTCTCGGGTGGAGATCTTTCCTTCTCCCTGGTTTCAAGGACAGGAACCGCAAGATGAAACTTACCCGGCTGGAACTGTCGGGCTTCAAGTCCTTCGCAGACACGATTGAGCTACCCTTTGACGACGGCGTAACCGCTATAGTTGGTCCGAACGGCTGCGGTAAGTCGAACATCTCCGACGCCGTGCGCTGGGTTTTGGGCGAACAACGGGTGCGCCTGCTGCGCGGCGCGCGCATGGACGAAGTGATCTTTCAAGGATCCATCAAACGGCGCCCCATCAATGTTGCCGAAGCGTCACTTCACTTGGACAACCTCGACGACTCACTCCCCTTAGCATACAACGAAGTGGTAGTCACTAGACGCCTCTCCCGCGCCGGCCAGAGCGAATACCTCCTGAACGGCACGCCTGTGCGGCTCAGGGATCTACACGACCTCCTGCAGGGCACTGGGCTAGGCAGCGATGTTGGTGTCGTGATCGAGGCCCAGATGATTGATCGGCTTCTGTCCGATCGGCCGGACGAAAGGCGCTCGTTGTTCGAGGAGGCCGCGGGCATCGGTCTGTATCGAGACCGCAAGATCAGCACCGAACGAAGGCTCGAGAAGACGTCGGAGGATCTGCAGCGGCTTGATGATCTGATCTCCGAGGTAAGGACTCAGGTACGCAGTTTGGCTCGTCAGCGAGGCAGGGCAGAGCGGTACGAGAAGTTCACGGCCGAACGGTTCGATCTCGTGATGACACTGGCTCAACGCGAACTCACAGAGTTTGAGCAGGACGAGAACCGCTTGCGGCAAATCCGCGATGGTCTCGCCAACCGAATCCCGCAGACAAAGGAGAGGCTGGCGGAGCGGGAACGGCAACGTGAGAACCACCTTCAGGCGCGTGCAACAGCGGAGGTGAGACGGGCGGAGCTGCAACGGCGTCTTGCGGAGACCCGGGTGGAGATCGAGCGACTCGAGGGAGACGTCAACGTGGCTCGGGAGAAGCTCGGGAACGCTGCCGTGCGGAAGTCGCGTGCAGCCGATGAGCGCCAACAGGCTGAAGGGCGAGCGTCTCGAGCGGATCTCGAGCGTGACGCCGCGGCAGCCGAGCGAATCGCAGCAGAGCAGGCCCGCAAGTCCGTGCAGACTGAGCTTGACCTCCGAGTGGACTCCGAAGGAGAAGTGCGCGGGCAGCTGGCAGAACAGCGATCGCTGGTGAGAGACACCGAGGCAGAGCTGCAGCGGCAAGCGGAACTGCAGCGATCAATGGCCGCCGAAAAGGCCGTCGTCGAGCGCGAGATCGGAGATATCACCGGCCAGTTGGACGAAGCAACCGGCAGGCACGAGGAAGCGGCTCGAGAGTTGGAACGGGCGCAGCAGCAAGTCGAGACAACCCGGCTGGCCTTGGACCAGTGTCGCAACGACGAGCGAGACGCGGCCAGCGAACTGGAGCGGGCACGGCACAGCCTGGCAGCTGCTCGAGAACGCGAGGCTGCGATTCGCGTCGACCTCCGGGCGGCGGACGAGCGGATCGCTCAGCTAGGCGCGCGGAGAGAGGCGCTCAGCGAGTTGGAGAGGGTACGGGAAGGTCTGGCTCCAGCAGCGCAGGAACTGTTACGGTCGCGAGACAGGTTCGGGGAAGGGGCTATCTTGGGCCCCCTGAGCGATTTTGTGTCGGCTCCTCAATCAGAGGCACGGTTGGCCGAACGTCTGCTGGCCGATTGGCTCCACGCCGTACTAGTGCGCGACGAGGCGACCGTGAGCGCCGTACAGGACTGGCACGGAGAGGTACAGCCGGGTCCACTGATTCTACTGCCAGCATCGCCCGGTCCAAGCCGCAGCGCAGAGCGCGACCTGCCGTCTGAAATCACTGCAATGCCTCCGGCAGAAGCTTGGGCCAGTGCATTGCTGGAAGGCTCCAATAGCCTCGACGCCGAAGGCAATGCCGTTAGGCTTTCCAACGGTGCTGTCTACCTCCATAGCGGCGACTCGACTGGGCCGCTTTCCCGCCGCGCGGATATCGACGGACTCACACGGAATCTCGATACGGCCCGGAATCATCTAACGGAACTGAAGCACGGCGTACAGCGGGCGGTGGTTGAGCATGCGTCAGCGGAGAGTGCGCTGGAAACGGCAGCAACCCGGACGGACCAATCGCGAACCGCCTTGCACGAGGCTCAAGGAGCATGTGATGAAGCGGTCCGCCACCACCACCGGGCGGAGCGCGAGTCGTCTGAGGCGGGAGAAGCATCTGCGCGCTTGAAGCATCGTTTCGAGGAACGCTCGGAGAGACTCGAGAGGCTAGCGTCGGATCTAAGTGCAGCTGGCGAAAAAAGAGAGCGCCTTGCCGGGGAACTTGAACGATATCGCACAGCGCTGACCGAATTGGAATCGGCGCAAGAGGCGGCAAGGGAGAGGAGAGTCCACTGGCAAGTGGAAGAAGCGCAGGTGTCAGCCCGGGAAGAAGCTGCGCGCGAGCGCGAGACTCGAGCGGAGCACTCTTTGGCAGAGGCTCGCAGCGCAATGAGCTTGCTGGAACGCGAAATTGCAGACATCGAGCAATCCACGAGCGAGTCCGAAGAAAAACTCGCCCGCTGGGAAGACGACCTCGCGGAACGACGGGTGGCAGTCGAGGAGATCAACGCAGCCGCGTTGAATGCCGAGGAGGCCGTTGAGACGGCTGACTCAAATACACGCCGCACCGAGGATCACATCGCAGAGGTGCGTGAGGAACTAAACAGCGTAACGGAGCAGTCCCACACGGTCGAACTCGAGCTCACTCAGTCACAGGGCCATAGACAAGCATTGGTTGAACGGATTGAGGCAGAGTGGCACAAGCCTCTGTCCGAGTTGGTTGATAGCACCAGCAACGTCGAAGGTGATACTGCAGAACTGCGAGAGGAAGCCGAACGCCTGGCAAGGGCGCTCGATGCGTTGGGACCAGTCAACCCTCTTGCGGTTCTCGAGCACGCCGAGGAAGTCAAACGTCTCGACTTCTTAGAGGAACAGCGAGCTGACCTGGTCGAAGCACGATCCAGCCTACTTCAGGCGTTGCACGAGATCGACGAGACTGCGCGTAACATGTTTTTGGAAACGTTCGGACAGATCCAGGAGAATTTCTTGACAGTGTTCCGGACCTTGTTCGAGGGCGGTGAGTGCGACGTTAGGCTCGAAGATGGTGACGACCCCCTTTCCAGTCCGATAGGCATATTCGCGGCTCCGCGTGGCAAGCGGATTCAGCGAATTCACCTGTTGTCGTCCGGGGAGCGCGCATTGGTCGCTTTGTCTTTGCTGTTTGCCATCTACCTGACCAAGCCAGCTCCGTTCTGCCTGCTCGATGAAGTGGATGCGCCGCTCGACGACGCAAACGTCACGCGGTTCGTGCGTCTGCTCGACGAGTTCAAGGCGGACACGCAGTTCATCGTCATAACGCACAATCCCCGCACCATGCAGGTCGCCGACGCCGTGTATGGAGTCACCATGCAGGAGCCGGGCATCTCGACCATTGTTGGCGTACGGCTTGGCCGGGAGGCAGTTGCCTCTTGAAAATCCCCGCCGCCATCGGAGCGGCTTGCCTTTCGGCCGCGGCGGCAACCCAAGCGCAGCAGCCGACCGTGTCCACCGCCTTGAACAGCATTGCGCGCCAAGACACCGTCGTCACGGTTTGGCTGATGGCCCGGCCCGAGACTGCTCTCTCGGGGGTGGAGGACCTGGTACGCCGGGTTGACGGAACCGTCCGGCACCGCAGTCGCTGGCTGCACGCCGTCTCGGCAAAGCTGCCCGTGTCCGGTCTACCTGCTGTCAGGAACTACCTTGGCCTGCGTCACATCCAGCCGGTGGCCGTCTTCCAAGGCCGCCGTGAGTACGAGGGGGAGCAGGTTCTGGGTATTAGCCGGGCGGCGGCGCGGGCGGCGTCTGACTCGCTGTTCGGCCCGTCAGCGATGCCCCCCAGGCAACTCAATCTGTTTCCACTGGTAGAACTGGGTATTCTCGGCGCTGGCGTGAAGATCGCGCTGTTCGACACGGGTTTCGAAACGGGTAACGCCGCCTTCGCGGGTGCAACCGTACTGGCGCAACGTGACTTCGTGTTCAACGACGAGATTGTCGCTAACCAAGCTAATGACGCATCGGACGCTTCGCGTCACGGCACGGCCATGTGGTCGCTGCTAGCGGCCAACCTTCCCGAACAAATCGTGGGGATCGCACCAGAGGCAGAATACATCCTCGCTAAGACGGAGGATGTTCGCTCCGAGACCCGGGTCGAAGAAGACAACTATGTGGCGGCGCTGGAGTGGGCCGACTCAATCGGCGCTGACATCGTGTCGTCCAGCCTCTCATACCTCGGGTTCGACGACGGCTTCAGCTACACGTTCGATCAACTCAACGGAGACGTCGCGGTGATCACGATTGCCGCTGACTCTGCGGCTGCCAGAGGTGTCACAGTAGTCACGGCGGTAGGAAACAGTGGAAATCAGGGATTCCGTTCGCTACACACACCGGCCGACGGCGATTCAGTCATCGCAGTAGGCGCCGAGGATTCCCTCGGCGTACTACAGGGTTTCAGCTCGCGCGGACCCACCGCCGACGGACGGATAAAGCCTGACCTGACCGCTCCCGGCTATCAAGTGTTCGTGGTAGATGTTGAGGCAGGATCGGGATTCGCCCGTTTCAACGGCACGTCTCTCAGTACACCACTCATAGCCGGCACCGCAGCGCTCATCCGGCAACTCCATCCGGCGCTCACCCCTGCCGAGCTGCTAGACGCGATGCGGCGTACCGGCACGAACCGGCAATCTCCAGACTCGCTCGTCGGCTGGGGCCGCCCTGACGGAACCACTGCCGCATCGTTTCCCTACGGCATCCGTCTCGATAACCCCGCTACGATGACGCTGGCAGGAGTGACCCCCTACTTCTCGTGGAGTACGCCAGACGTCCCAGCCTTCGCGCAACCTGTCACCTACCAATTGCGAGTTGCTACCGACTCGGTGTTTGCGACGGTCCTGGTTGACACGAGCCTGACAGCAACCGAACTGCAGTTGGATTCAGCCTTTGCACCGGCGGATTCCGTATGGTTTGAACTCATCGCCACAGGGGCCAACGCAACGTCAATTGACGTGCGGCCGCCCACCGCTTACCTGGTACCCGATTGGGCCTCATTGCTCACTCTCAACAGTCCGCAGGGTACAACCATACGAGAAAGGCGGCCAACCTTCGCGTGGACGTCGCCAGAGGCCGTTTCTCCACCTGGCCCGTTCACCTATGATCTGGCGGTTCTCAGGGTGGACAATGGACTCGCGGCATTGGCGGTTGCGGGACTCACTGAGACGGAATATGTGCCGCAGAGCGATCTCGATCTCAACACGCCGTATCGTTGGCAGGTGATTGCCAGGCTCGATTCCGACAGTTCAGTCGTAGAGAGCCGCAGCACGTTCATCATCGTGGACGAGTCGATTCCCACCGCGACCCTACTGTTCCAGAATTTCCCCAACCCATTCCCCAACGAATCAGTCGGGCTGCAGTCGACCTGCATCTGGTTCGATATCGCAAACGGTGGCGAGGTGACCTTGGACATTCTCGATATTAGAGGTCACGTGGTACGCAACATTGTTCCGGCACAGGGGTTCCCATCAAATCTGGAACCAGGCCGCTACGGTAGAGGAGAGGCCGGTGGCCCCGGCAGCTGTGATCCACGCTTCACTTGGGACGGCACAACGGCGAACGGTGCGGAAGTTCCCAGGGGTATCTACCTCGTTCGCCTCAACACGCCGGACGGCGCTTTCGTGAAGCGCATCGTCTACATGGGAGCGCGGGGGTAGGTGCAACTCGTCGTCCTAGGCAGCGGGACCGTGGCGCCGTCCGCAGATCGGACATCTGCCGCCCACTGGGTCGTCACCGGAGAAACCAAATTGCTGCTTGACTGCGGCGCCGGCACGCTGCATCGGGCCGCTGAGTTCTCAGTACCCTGGCACGAGGCGACTCACGTGGCAGTGTCACACTTCCACGTGGACCATTGGGGCGAGTTGCCGGCTCTGATCTTCGCGATGCGTTGGGGAATCGAGCCCGCCCGAACCGATCCGTTGACAGTGATTGGGCCGCAAGGTCTCGAGACCCGCCTCAGGCTGTTGGCAGCGGCGCTGGGAGATTGGGTGCTCCAGCCGGGCTTCCCCCTCAACGTGGTGGAACTGAAGCCTGGGAACAGCCTTAGTCTCTCTGAAGGCGTCACAATCGAGGCACACAAGACTCCCCACACGGAACAGAGTGTCGCCTTCGCGGTAAGGGATAGAGAGGTGCGTATGGTATATACCGCAGACACTGGACCCGACGAGGACCTGGCGAAGTGGGCCCGGGGCTGCGACCTGTTGCTGGCTGAATGCTCGCTCCCGGATGAGAGGTCTGTCGACATGCATCTGACGCCCACTCGCGCAGGTGAGTTGGCGAGTGAAGCCTGCGCCCACAGACTGGTATTGACCCACTTCTACCCGGTCTTCGGTGACGTCGATCCCGCGGCGGTTGCACGGCGCTTCTACAGCGGCACCGTTCGGGCCGCGAGCGATGGGGACCGGTTCGAGATACGGAGAGGATAGTCGGCAGGAACATGCTTACCCTTTTCCAGCGCGGCTTGACGATGTCATTGCTCGTAACCGCCCCATTGACCGCGCAGGACGCCATAACGGCGCTCGGCCGTGCCGAGCAGACGTACGCCGGCCTAGAAGCCCTTACGGCGGAGTTCGTCCAGACGATTGTCAATCCAATGCTGGGTGGGCCTGAGGTATCCAGCGGAGTTCTTTTCATCGCTCCGCCAAGCCGGTTCTCCATGCGGTTTAGCGAGCCGGAAGGCGACAGAATAGTCGCGGACGGAACCTGGCTGTGGGCTTACACGCCAAGCACGGTGCCCGGCCAGGTGATAAGAACCGCCATACCAGCGGCGGGTGCAGCCAGCCCGAACCTACTCGCGCAATTCGTTGTGAGACCGCTGGAACACTACCGTGTGTCTCATGTGGGTGTGGACAGTAGCCAACAGGTTGTGGCCGACGTAGTCCGATTGATCCCGCGAAGCGATGAAGTGCAGTTTCGAGAGGCCGAGATCTCGATCGCACGAGGCACCGGGTTCATTCTGCGGTTGTCCGTCAGAGAGCTGTCCGGACAAAGACGCACACTGGAGTTCTCAGAGATATCGGTCGGTGCGCCTATTCCCATTGACGAGTTGGGCTTCGCAGTTCCCGAAGGGGTCAGGGTCGTGACGCCTTACTGAGCGTCAAGGCCCAGCTCCAGCTCCCTTTCCAACGCGCTCTGTTCCGCAGGACCCAAGCCTGCCAGCGGGATCGCTGCACGCGCCAGTATCCGATAGAGTTCTGCTTCCTGCACAGACATCGCAGCCAGGTGTTTTCGCAGTGTACCCCCATCGGCCCGCACTACCGGACCCGTCAGAGCGAACTCAGGGTCACTCGCGACCAAGTTCTGAACGGCGCCTGTCAACAGCGGTTTCAGTGCTTCCCACGCGGCTTCCCGCGAGAGACCTGCGCGCTCCATCAGTCCGCGCGCGACAGCCGCCAAAACCACCACGTAGTTGGATGCAAACACTGCCGCCGCATGGTAACAGGGCCGACCGTCCGACGGGATACTCAGGCAACTCAGACCCAAGGCTCCTGCCAGTTCACGCGCGATCGCTACGGCGCTATCGTCACCGTCTACGGCGGCCCACGCACCTGCGAGTTGAGCAGGCGCTGTGACGGGATCAGGCAGGGCTTGTAGAGGGTGAAGAGATCCGAGGGCACATCCGCTGCGCCGCAGCGGTTCCAGAGCACTCAAGTCCAGCAGGCCTGACAGATGCAACACGGTCTGGCGGCTCTGCACCAAGCCGGAGTCCGCGAGCAATTGGGCCGTGTGCCGGATGTCTTGGTCCCCCACCGCGATCAGTATCACATCGACCGTGGAGATCCAGGGTGGAGAGCCGCCACCCCACGTCACATCCAAGCTGTCGGGGAGCGCTCGCTCTTCCCTACCGTGCATTAGCACCGGGTATCCTGCACGGCACAACGCCGAACCCAGGCCGGCGCCCGCGCGGCCAGGGCCGATTATCCCCAGGCGCCTCAGGGACGGTGGCTCAGCCGCCACCTTGATGCGTCCCGTATGCCCGGGCGAAAAGGTCATCGGTAGTCTCGGCACCGTTGAGGAGGTCCAACGCCGCCTTCACCTGCATGTCGTCTCTCGTACGGCGCATTGCTTCCTGCTCGCGTCCGAATACATAGCGCGTGACTTCGTAACCTATCTGCCTATCGAGCAACCGAGCGGCTCCGCGCACTGTCGCATTCCGCAGCTCGATCCCCCGTTCGCGAAGCCTGGCAACAACTTGCGCACGCATGGGCGCGGTCACGACAAAGCCCGTGTCCGTCAACTCACCTGCTGCCTTGATCTCGAGCGCGTAAGTCGTGAGGACGTCTCGGTATTCCGGAATCCGCGAGCCCAGCGCCCTCGTGAACTCACGTTCACCGGCGCTCAGGGTATCGAGCCTGACCAGGATGTCGGGCCGAATGCCACCACCGCCGATAACGGGTCTGCCTGCATCCGTGCGGAACACCATGCTCGAATCGACAGCTGTGCTGTCACCGGAAAGATCTCGCAGTTCCTCTTCAAAGCCACCAACTATCCGGAGCGAGCCATCGACCTCCTGCATCGGTCGCTGAATGCTGCGTCCGCTTGGTGTGTACCAACGACCAGTCGTCAGCTGGAACGCCTGCGCTGGCCCCATCGGGAACACTGTCTGCACCAGGCCCTTCCCAAAGGTCGGCGTGCCCACTATCACGACACGGTCATGATCCTGCAGCGCACCCGCGAGAATCTCCGCTGCGCTGGCAGTACCGCCATTCACGAGAACGACGATCGGAAGGCCGGACCATTCCTCTTGTCGCCGAGTACTGTAGCTCTTGGTGGCAGAAGCTGTCCGTCCGCGGGTATCAACGATTAGAAGATCCTCTCCCAGGAACAGGTCGACGAGTTTCACTCCCTCGTCCAAGATACCGCCGGGCGTATCACGCACGTCGAGAATGAGCGCGTTAGCACCCTGCTCGCGCAACGCATCAACTCCCTCAGTGACCTCCTGCACAACCGTTTCGCCAATCGTGGCGTAGGCGAGCGACATGTAACCGACATCAGGATTCAGCATCAATGTTGCTCTCACAGATCCGACCTGCACTGTCGCGCGCGTGAGTGTGAACTCGAAGGCCTCCGGCACTCCCGGGCGCATCACCTTGAAGGTGACCTCTGTGCCCGACTCACCGCGCAACTCCGCCACCGCCTTCTCGTTCTTCCAGCCGAATGTTGACTCGCCCTCTACCTCGACAATCCGATCACCCGACTCGACTCCTGCCGCCTCTGCCGGAGTGTCGGCGATCGGTGCGATCACGGTGATCCAGCCATCCCTCACGTCTATTTGTATACCCAACCCACTGTAGGTACCGCTGGTGCGTTCTCGCAGTGCGCCAAACTCCTCCGGGCCGAGGTAGCTCGCATACGGGTCTTCCAGCTGACCCAGTAGTCCGTCGATGGCCATCTCGTAGAGTTGGCCCTCGCCTAGGCTGTCAATCGAGTACTCTGCGATGTGTGCCACGACGTCAGCGAACAAGCTCGCACTCTCGTACAAGCCGCCTGCCCGCGAAGTGCCGCGCTGCAGCAGCCAGCCGCCCGACAGGAACGCAACGAAACCGACGAGCGCGACCACTAAGACACGCTGACCCCTCATGAATAACCTCCGGTGAAACTGACTGAGATTTCAGGTTGAACCCGCTGCGGCATCGCGGGTTCCGCCCAGCGCACGGTGGAGCAGACTCCAAGCGGCGTCCGCCACGGCGTCGGCCGACTGCGTCGCGTCCACATGTACTATCCCCGATCCCGCTGCGGCGTCAAAAGCGCGGGCTATGCGTTGTTGCACCGCAAGGTCCGCGCGTTCGATGCGATCCCGCTTCTTGCCTTGAGTGTCTTGACGCTGCCGCACGAGATCTTGGGTGGCATCCAACACGATGGTCAGATCGGGAGTGAGGCCTCCGGTGGCCAAGCGATTCGCTGTCTCTACCGCCTCCTGATCGAGTCCGCGGCCCGCTATCTGATAGGCCCTGGTGGACATATCGTAACGGTCGGCCACCACAACCGTACCCGAGGTCAACGCTGGCCTTATCACTCTGGATACGAGGTCGGCACGAGCTGCCAAGATCAGGAACAGCTCAGACTCGGGGCAGGCTTCGAGCGAAGGGTCCAGCACCAGGCTGCGGGCCGCTTCTGCCACAGGCGTACCACCTGGTTCTCGCACCTCCAACACGTCGAACCCGTCCCGACGTAGTCGCTGGGCGAGCCGCTTCGCCAAGGTGGTCTTTCCTACTCCGTCCACACCCTCTACAACAAGGAAGAAACCCTCCATGGGAGTGAATCAACCCGGTATGATAATCGGGCTCTCGGCTCCCAGCTTGATACCGTCCATGATCTCCTCATTCACCCTGATCATGATCTTCTCGAAATTCGAATTGGCAGCAACGAACTGCTGATACTTGGGATGAGCCTGAATACTGGACATCAACGCTTCATATTCGTCAGTGAGTTCCTTGGGAGGCTCGGTCTTTCCTTTCAAGTGCTCCTCGAGCCGTTGCGACAGCATTTCTAGGCGCTGCATTTGCGCACGCACTTCGCTCGCCTGATCCAGGTCCTCTCTCGCGCGTTTGATGGCTTTGTACTCGTCTGTCTGCCCCAACAAGCGGCCCAGCTCTTTGGCCTTCTCTTCGATCACTTACGACTCCTTGTTGCTAGAAGAAAACGGGGATATCCGAAGAGATCATCCTCGATACGGGCGTCTCCCCAGCCGGCATCCAACGCCATCCCGAGCGCCCGTTGTGCTCGGGAGCAATCTACTTCAATTGCCAACAGACCGCCGGGCGTGAGTGACTTCACCGCACCTTCGATGACGCATTGTGTGTGTTTCATACCGTCTGACCCGCTGACCAGCGCGTTCTTGGGTTCGTGGTCCTTGACGCAGTGATCCAGCTCTACGTATTCCGCCTCGGTCACGTACGGCGGGTTTGACACCACGACGTCCACCGCCATTTCCCCAACAGGTTCCAGTGTCCGGCCATGGCGGAACTCGACTGGCGTGGGTGGCTCGACGCGCTCGAAGTTCTCTCGCGCGACTTCGAGCGCATCCGGCGATGCGTCAGTGGCGATTACGCGATCGAACTCGCATTCGACCGCCAGGCTCAGTGCGATGCATCCGCTCCCTGTGCCAACATCTACTGCGGTACCCCAGTGGTGCCTCCCAAGGTCTGGGCGAGCATGCCCCCACGCGAGCACGTGTTCGACTAGGCCTTCGGTCTCTGGGCGCGGTATCAGAACCCTGGGGTCCACCCGGATGTCCAAATAGCGAAAGCCCGCCACGCCCAATACGTAGGCGAGCGGCTCTCCGGTGGCCCGCCGCTGCACCGCTTCCCTGAATCGTCTAACGTCAGCGCCCGAGGCCTGGTCGTTCCGGGCGAACCACATTTGTAGTTGAGACAGGTCGGTCACGCCAGCCCAGAGGTTAAGGGCCTCGCGCTTTGCATCTCTGATGTTCGCCCGCTCGAGGACCTCGCTCGCCTCGACCACCTCCCGCACGATCGAGGATTCCGTCATGTCAGGCCTCGGCTTGCTCGCCTTGATATGCCAGCTTGAGAGCGTCCACGACCTCGTCCAAGTCCCCATCCAGAATCTCGTCGAGGCGATGAACGGTGAGGTTGATACGGTGGTCTGTAACGCGGCTTTGGGGGAAGTTGTAGGTTCTGATCTTGGCAGACCGATCGCCGGTTCCAACCATGGCGCGCCGCTCCCGAGAGCGCTCGGATTCCTGCTCCGCGACCATGCGGTCCAGTAGGCGGGCCCTGAGTACTGCTATCGCCTTGACCTTGTTCTGCAACTGTGACTTCTGGTCCTGACACTGCACCACCAGTCCAGTGGGCAGGTGCGTTATCCGCACCGCACTGTCGGTGGTATTGACACTCTGACCGCCCGGTCCCGAAGAGCGGAACACGTCGATCTTCAGTTCTTTCTCGTCGATCGCAACATCGACATCTTCGGCTTCTGGTAGCACCGCGACCGTGGCCGCTGAAGTGTGGATGCGTCCCTGGGCCTCAGTGGCCGGTACTCGCTGCACCCTGTGCACTCCCGATTCGTGCCGCAGCCTCCCGTACGCGTCTTCGCCGCGAGCGGCAAAAACCACTTCCTTCAGTCCGCCAAGATTCCCTTCGGACAGCGAGAGGGTCTCCACCTCCCAGCCGCGCCGTTCAGCATAGCGGGAGAACATGCGGAACAGGTCAGCGGCAAACAGAGCTGCCTCGTCACCGCCGGTGCCGGCGCGGATCTCCACGATGGTATCCCTGCCGTCAAGGGGATCGGGCGGCACCAGAAGATCGTGGAGCTCGGCTTCGGTGGCGGCAAGCGCAGGTTCCAGCTGTTCGATGTCGGCGCGGGCCAAGTCTGCCAGATCCTGATCTCTGTCCTGCAATAATTCTCGAGCCTGCCCGAGCTCGTTGCCAAGACGTTGGAACTCAGAGGCCACACGCCGGATACGATCTAGGCGAACGTGTTCCCTTCCGAGCGCCTTCAGCTTCTTCGGATCTTGTGCTGTTGCTGGATCGGCCAGCTCCCGTTCGATGTCTGCCGCGCGATCAAGCGCGGCCTTGAGCCGCGCTTGCACAGCTCACTCTCCGGAGCCTTCGGCCTTTTTGGCGTAGCGCTGCCGGAACCGCTCGACGCGGCCGGCAGTGTCGACGAGTTTCTGCTTGCCAGTGAAGAAGGGGTGGCAATGTGCGCAGATTTCGACGTGAATCTCTGGCAGCGTAGAGCGGGTCTCAAACGTGTTGCCGCACGCGCATTGCACAACAGCACGTTGGTATTGGGGATGAATTCCAGCTTTCAACTTCGTCTCCGATACTCTAAGATCCGCGTTTTTCCGAGCCGTGAAATATAACCGGCGGCGGAACTCGCGGGCAAGCTGTGGCGGCCAGATTTCGATTGACACGAAGCCCGGTGCCAGCTAACGTAGCCGGGTCCTCCAACTCCATGGGAACCAAGCACATGGCGCTAACCGACAGGCTTCAGCAGGTACCGCTCTTTGCACACCTGAGTGAAGAAGAGGTGAACGCCATCGCCGAGGTTACGAGAGAGAAGCTCTATCCACGCGGCAGCGTGATCGTGTTTGAGGATGACCCGGGCGACGCCATGTACGTGGTCGCTTCCGGTCAAGTGAAGGTGGTATTGACTGGAGATGACGGCCGTGAGGTCATTTTGTCTGTCCTGGGTGACGGCGACTTCTTCGGCGAAATGGCGTTGATTGACGATCTACCCCGGTCGGCTCACGTGATTGCCATGGAGGACTCTCGGCTCATTGTCTTGTACCGCGACGATTTCCACCGCTGCCTGGAACGGGCCCCACGAGTTTCCCTGGGACTCCTGCGCGCCCTGTCGCGGCGGCTGAGAAGGGCAGACGACAAGATCGGCGGGCTGGTGCTGCTCGACGTGCCTGGTCGTATTGCCCGTTTGCTCATCGAACTGGCGGATCAAGGCGACGGCAGCAAGATAAGTCGCAGCATCACTCACCATACAATTGCTCAGATGGTAGGTTCGAGCCGGGAAACGGTGTCACGCACGATTCGCGACCTGACCAATCGTGGCCTCGTAGTGGTAACGCGCAAGACGATCGAAATCAGCGACCGACCCGGCCTCGAGAGTGCTGCCGGTCTCCGGTGAGAGTCATCACGTGAGGGGAGTGACGGCGTTCCTTGCGAGCTGTCCTGCATCGCGCGTAGCTTGGATGATATCGTGACTGGTGTGACCGAATGACGTACCGAGTGACATTCTGGGGAACGAGGGGATCCATCCCGACCCCCGGGGCACGCACTGTCCGGTACGGCGGCAACACTCCATGCGTCTCCCTCGAGCATCTCGACAGAGACGCAAAAGCGATCCTGATCCTGGATTCCGGTACCGGAATCAGACCGCTGGGCAACACGCTGGTAGAGCGCTCCGGCCAGATGGTGGAAGTCGATCTCCTGGTGAGTCACACCCACTGGGACCACATTCAGGGACTGCCGTTCTTCACTCCACTGTTCGACGGCAGCAACGCGGTCCGGATTTGGGGACCAAAACAGGGCAAGGTGGATCTCGAGGAGATCCTGCGGAACCAGATGCATCCTGTGGTGTTCCCGGTGCCTCTGGATGGGCTTGCAGCGCAATTGAGCGTATCCCACATAGACTCGCAAGTCGTTGAATTGTCTGGGTTTACCGTCGATTCAATGCGGGTTCGGCACCCCGGCCAGACGCTGGGGTATCGTCTAACACCGATCGGAGGAGGAACGTCGCTCGGTTACGTGACGGACAACGAATTGGGGCCGGGCGGTGAATACGAAGTTGGCCCCTCATGGAGGGCCGAGTTCGTACGGTTCTTGCATGGTGTAGACGTGTTGATTCACGACGCGATGTACACACCGGCCGAGATTGGCCAGCACCGCGGGTGGGGCCACTCTTCGTACGAGGAGGCAGTGGACCTCGCGGCGGAAGCCGAGGTGGGGCAGCTGGTGTTGTTCCACCACCGGCCGGAACACGACGACGCTGCAATGGATGCACTGGTCGAGGCAGCTAGGAAGATGGCTGACCGAACAGCGCGTTCGTTGGATGTCGTTGCCGCGAGGGAAGATACGCAACTGACACTTTGAGGGAGGATAGACCTATGCGGTGGCGTTCAATGGCAGCCCTGATGCTTGTCGCAGGGGTAGCGGCGACGCATGCCGCTGCGGCACAGGACACCCGTGCCGCAATCGGAGTCATGCCGTTTGACAACGGTGGTTCTTACGGCC
The DNA here is from genome assembly GCA_039589275.1 of Gemmatimonadota bacterium. Classification (GTDB taxonomy): domain Bacteria; phylum Gemmatimonadota; class Gemmatimonadetes; order Gemmatimonadales; family GWC2-71-9. The sequence continues at coordinate 35,709 of JBDHHP010000005.1, forward strand.
TCGAGAGCGAGGACTTCGCGGCGTTCGAAATTGGCCTGCAACAGATGTTGATCACTGAACTCGCGGTCAACGCCGAACTGCGATTAGTCGAACGGAGTCGTCTCAAGGGCCTCATGGAAGAGCAGGACATCGGAGCATCCGGTCGGGTCGACGCCAACACGGCGGCCAGGATCGGGCAGTTGATCGGCGCCAGGTACATGATCCTCGGCGGATTCATAGACTGGTATGCCGACTTCCGGATCGACGCGCGGATAGTTGACGTGGAGACCGGTGAGATCGTGAAGACCCAGCGCGCGAGAGACGACCGCGCGAACATGTACGACATCGTGGTCGATCTCGCCAACAGTATCACGCGTGGCTTGAATCTCCCACCGCTCTCCGGCCAGGCACTGAATCAGCGCCGCGAGCGCGGCGTTCCGGAGGAAGCGGTCCGACTCTATACCAAGGGGCTGTTGTATCAGGATCGGGGAGACACGGATCGAGCTGCTGATCTATTCAGTCAGGCGGCCACGGTCTTTCCCGCATATACCGAAGCACAAGAGGCCCTCCGCCAAATCAGGGGCTAACGGGCACGGCGCGTGACTGCGCCCATAAGTGCTATCGGTCGAGGCTTGACAGGCGCCATCGCCCAGTTCGGGGCGATGGCGCGTTTTTTTGTGGGTGCGCAACACTCGTGGATGTGGCTGCCAAAAGCGGGGCGACGGGTTGCCCTCCGGGTGCTCGTACAGCAGGTGTGGTTCACGGCGCTGCAGGCCATATACATCGTCATCATCATCGCTGGAATCCTGAGCTTCCTACTCATATCTCAGGCGGTTCGGGAACTGGGGCCGCTCGGTGCAACGGAGTTGATTGGTCGCCTGATGGTGGTCGCAATCGTGCGCGAGTTGGGCCCCCTGGTCACGGCGTTGATGGTGGCTGGGCGGTCAGGGACCGCAATCGCCTCTGAGCTTGCCACCAATAAGGTGATGGGCGAAGTGAGAGCGCTCGAAGCGATGGGCATCGACCCGGCACACTACCTGGTGTTACCCCGTATAGGCGGCGCTATCATATCAGTGTTCGGCCTGATCATCCTCTTCGACTTGGTCTCGATCATCGCGGGCCTGTTGGCGGCAGGGGCAAACGGCATGACGGCATCGCGATACTTCGATATCGTCTTAGCTAGCCTCGAGTTTCGGGACGTCTGGCTTACTCTAATCAAAGGTCTCGTGTTCGGAGCCATCGTCGGTATCGTACCGGCGTTTCACGGACTGGCCGTCAAGGGCGCTCCAACCGAGGTTCCAATCGCCGCATCCCGTGCGGTGGTCGCGAGCTTCCTCGCGATATTTCTGTGCGCGGGACTTCTCATAGCAGTGGGATGACGGACACGGCACACCTCGTTTTCGACAACGTGAGTCTCCCGGGCCTGCGACACGGGGGTCTCACAATTGAGATTCCGGCTCGGAGGACCGCTGTAGTGATTGGCAGCGAGGCCAGCGGTGTTGATCAGCTGGGTCCCTACGCGCTCGGGCTCGACTCTCCGCCCGTCGGTAGGATCCTCGTATTCGGCGAGGACATCACAGCAATGCCGCGCCATATTGCGCTCGCGTTCAGGCGCAAGGTGGGATACCTTCCCGCCGGAGGCGGGTTGTTGCACAATTTGTCGCTCGCGGACAACGTGGCCCTACCGCTTCGCTTCGGGAGTGACCTCAGTGACCGCGAGTCGAGCGGTCGAATCCGAGTGGTGCTGGCCATGCTGGGAATCGCGGACGTCGGGCAGCTCAGACCATCTCAAGCGAGCGACGAACAACGCCGCCGTGCCGCCTTAGCCAGAGCACTTGTGTTCGACCCACGGCTCGTGATCCTGGAGCGGCCGTTCGGTGGCCTGACGGCGAGAGTCGCAGGAGAGCTGCTCGAGCTCGCCCGGGGCGGGCTTTCTGCTGAGGGTTCCAGACGCACAGTCTTCATAACCGGCCCGTACATTCCGGAGCTACTTCGGCCTCGCATCGAGCGTCGCTACCGGATCGCCGACGGGCAACTGCTGACGGACGACTGAGAGGGTCAGTGAACGGACGACGCACCGACTTCCTGGTTGGCCTGTTCATCCTGATCAGTATTGGGGTGATCGTCGGAGCGCTAGCGCTAACCAGCGGTATAGGCGAGGGGAGATATGCGATCTTTCTCCGTTCTGAGACCGCCGAGAATCTAAACCAGGATACCCGTGTGGTCGTTCAAGGATTGACAATCGGCCGCGTCGACCAGGTCAATCCAGTGGTAGACACGTCATCGGGCGAACTGAGTTTCGTCGCCATGCTCTCCATCAGGGACGAATTCCCCGACGGATCGATACTGCGACTCCCGATTGGCACTCGGGCTGTAATCGCTCAGCCGACCCCGATCGAGGCTCCTGTGATCCTTCTCACGATGCCAGCGCTTTCGTCGCAGACGACATATCTAGAGCCAGGAGACACACTACCCTCGGAGCGCACACCAAGCGTCCTGGACGCACTGGGAGATATGGCCTCCACTCTCAAGCAGGAGATCCCCATCGCGCTGGAGGAGACGCGCCGGCTAATGGAGCTCACGGCCACAACGCTGACCGAGGCTGGGACCCTACTGGCCTCGACACGACCACGCGCCGAAGAGACCATGGACAGGCTGGCAACAACACTTGAGAAGACGGAGAACCTGATCGCGATGGAAACAGAGCGATTGGGTCCAATACAGGACAGCCTCACGTTGGCGTTGGCTAATGCCCGGACAACGCTGTTGCGGTTCGACAGCCTCGCTTCGACGGCATTGGACATGAGTCGAGAGAATCGGGAGACGATCAGACTCACGATCCAGCAGCTCCATCGCTCCGCAACCATCCTGGAGCATTTTGCGGAACAGATGAGCAGACGGCCGTTGCGATTCCTTACCGGCATCACGCCTCCGCCGCCAGACTCGGGTGAACAGCAGCCATGAACTACACACTGCTCCACTTGGCTGACTTCGACGTCAGCTCGATATCAGAGGCGTTGGAGAGCGAGGGTGTACTTACGCAGGTGGTCGAGCAGCCGGAACAGATAGCGGCTCCCGACACCGCGGCGGTGCTGGTCCTCGATCCAGCCAGCCGCACCAGGTTCACTGCCGATCAGCTGCGCAGCTTCATGGATTCGGGAGGAGCCGTCGTGGCCACCGGAGCACCCGGTGAGAGAGACATTCCCGAAGAGCTGGACGAGGAGTTGCTCGCTGGCTTCGTGAGTGCTCCGTACGGTACCCGCGAACTGCTGTTGGCGCTTCGGACAGCGTATCGGGAAGCGATCGCTCGCGTCGATTCCGCGCGAGCACGTAAGGAGGCAGCAAGGCGTACGCGGGAGCTCAGTGAGCTCACGGGCATCGGGATGGCACTCAGCACGGAGCACGACTACGAGGAACTGCAGGACCTCATCTTGTCACAGGCACGGGAATTGTCATCGTCCGACGCCGCCAGTCTATATCTGGTCGAGCGACTGGAAAACGACAAACGGCAACTGCGGTTCAAGCTGTCACAGACATACTCACGTCCCGAAATCCCCCTTGTCGAGCGCACAATGCCGCTCGACAAGTCCAGCATTGCCGGTTATGTCGCTACAACCGGAGATCCTCTGGTCATCGACGACGCGTATTTCCTGCCACCGGACTCCGAATACAAGATCGACCGGTTCTTCGACAAGAAATACGGCTATCGCACGAAGTCCATGCTGACCATCCCTATGACCGATCACAAGCGGGAAGTCATCGGGGTCTTGCAGCTGATAAATCGCAAGAGGGAGTTCTCGGCTCACCTGGAACAGCCGGAGGATTTCGAGCAGCAGGTAGTCCCCTATAGCCGTCGGCTAGTTGAGCTGGTGTCGGCGCTGGCCGGACAGGCGGCGGTGTCGATAGAGAACAGTCAGCTCTACGAGGAGATTGAGAGACTCTTCGAGGGATTCGTTCGAGCGTCTGTGCACGCAATTGAGCAACGCGATCCGACCACCTTTGGACACTCGGGCCGCGTTGCCGACAAGACGGTAGGTCTAGCACAGGTTGTCGATCGAGTCACCACGGGTCCGTACAGAGGTGTGAGTTTCAGCAAGAAGGATCTGCGCGAGATTCGCTATGCCGGCCTGCTACACGACTTTGGAAAAGTCGGTGTCCGTGAGGAAGTCCTGGTGAAGGCCAAGAAGCTCTACCCACCCGACTTGGCTCTGGTCCGTCAACGCTATGCGTTCGTGCTCCGCACCGCAGAACGCGACTTCTATCGACAGCGCCTGGAGTACATCGAGAATTCTGGCAAGGACGGGTACGAAGTGTTCGTCGACCAACTGAGCGCAGAGCACGACGCACGGATCGAGGACTTGGACCACTTCATGAAGCTGGTGCTGGAATCGAACGAACCGACCGTGTTGCCGGAGGGCAGCTTCGAGGAACTCGTGGCCTACGCTGAACGCTACTTCGAAGATCTGGAAGGCAACAAACAGCCGTACCTAACCCAAGATGAATCCAGGTTTCTCACGATCAGAAAGGGCAGTCTTGACAAACAGGAGCGACAGGAGATCGAGAGCCATGTCACTCACACGTACAGGTTTCTGCAGAAGATCCCGTGGACCAGAGAACTGGGCGACGTACCCCTGATCGCGTGGGGTCACCATGAGAAACTGGATGGCAGCGGTTACCCACGCAAACTCAAGGGATCCGATCAGATACCGGTCCAAACTCGCATGATGACGATTGCCGACATCTACGATGCCCTGACCGCAGCCGATCGTCCCTACAAACGCCGCATCGGACCTGAACGCGCACTCGACATCATCGGTTACGAAGTGAAGGACGGCCAGCTCGACGGAGACCTATTCGAGCTATTCGTGGAAGGTGAGGTATTCAAGCGGAACCAAGAGGCCTAGGTCAGGGGCGCTCAGGGTGCGCCCCACCCACCACCACCCGGTGTCTCCACTCGCAGCACGTCGCCGGGCTCGAGCCGCACCGCTGCGCGACCACCAACTGATTCCCCGTTTACGAGGTTGACTCCGGCTTTCCCGGGTTCGCCTTGATTGATGCCGGCGGGCGCATACATACGACGTTCTGAAATCAGACTGACTTCAGTATCGGCCAACGACTGGTATTCTCTAACGATGCCGTCACCGCCGCGGTGAGTTCCTCGACCACCTGAATCCATGCGGAGAGCATAAGTCCGCAATCGCATCGGGTACTCCAGCTCAAAAACCTCGATCGGTGTGTTGCGGGTGTTGGACATCCCGACGTGGACCCCAGATGGTCCGTCGCCGAGGGCCGATGCACCCTGACCCCCCCCTAGCGTCTCGTAGTAGGTCCAGCCCTCTCCTCCCATCACAACGTTGTTCATTGTTCCCTGCCCCTGTGCCGGAACATCAGTAGCTTCACCGAGCGCCAACGTGATGACATCAGCAATGCGCTGTGATGTCTCAACATTGCCGGCCGCCACAGGACTGGGCCACCCTGCATTTACGACGAGTCCCTTCGGCGCTACGACGTCAACCACTCGATGGACTCCGCCGTTCGTCGGAATGTCAGCGTCCACTATGCAGCGCAGTACAAAGAGCACGGCCGACCGGGTCACGGACAGAGGACAGTTGACGTTCCCCGGAGCCGCGCGATCGGACTCACTGAAGTCGAACCGGATGCGCCCTTCCTTCACCGTGGCAGTCAACCTGATGAAGACGTCCTGGTCGCCGACTCCGTCGCTTTCCATTCGGTCTTCGGCCACGTATGAGCCGGACCGTACCCTCTCTTTGACCGAAGCAACCGTGCGTCGCTCCGCGTAGTCCAACAGGTCCTTGACCGCCCCTTCCACAAACGACCTACCCAGTCTCGCGGCCAACTCGCGGTAGCGCAGAGCGCCCCGCTCACAAGCTGCCAGTTGAGCTGCCAGGTCGCCACGTCGCATGTCAGGCGTACGAACATTGGCCAAGATGAGGCTCTCGATGTCGCGCTGCACCGCACCTGACACAGCCCATTTGACGGGTGGAATAACCAGCCCTTCCTGAAAGATCTCAGTGGCGTGCGGTGGCATACTGCCAGGCCGTGAGCCTCCTACATCGGAGTGGTGCGCACGTACCACCGTGTATCCGACCACGTCTCCGTCCAGATCGACTGCGTGCACCATGGTGATATCCGGCAGGTGCGTGCCTCCCGTGTAGGGGTCATTCAGGATGTAGGTGTCGTTGGGATCGGCAGCTCGGTCCCGGACCGCAGCCACGGCCTCGGGCATTGCTCCCAGATGCACCGGAATGTGAGCGGCCTGCGCAATCATCTCACCCTGGGCGTCGAACAGAGCTGCAGACGAATCGCGTCTCTCCCGCACATTGGGCGAGAATGAGCTGGCCACGAGCAGCGCACCCATCTCCTCCGCGACACCGGCGAACGCGTGCGCCATCACCTCCAACCCGATCGCATCTAGCGTCATGTCCGCTCCAAGAGCATGGCACCGCTAGCGTGGACCGTACCGCTCCATCCGCTTTCGATGCGCGCTGTCGCATCCAGCCCATCAACCATTACCGGACCTTGCAGAACCGTACCGGAGGCAACGGTAGACCAGTCGACTCTGCCGGATTCAGCCGGCTCTCCCGCCGCCGATTCTCGCGCGGTCAAACAAACCTCAGATCCCGCGCGAGATGCTACCACGCGCAGGTTCACCAACTCCACGGCTCGGTGAGTGTCTGCGTGGCCAAAACGATCAGCGTGTGTTCTGTGGAACTCGTTGCCTGCGGCTGCGCCGTCCGAACCACATGGCACGGTGAGTTCGTAGCCTTGACCCACATATCGGCAGTCAGCGTGCCGCCCGAAGCTAGCTCCAGGCAGCTCGGCAGCAGCATCCTGTTCGAGATCTCTGAACGCCCGATCCAGATCGAGCTTACTCAATTCACCCGCCATGCAGTGCAGCGATGCAACGAATTCCAGCTTCTCTGGAGCAGATGCCAAGCCGAGTGCCGACAACACACCTGCATGTGGGGGTATCAACGCGCGTCGCATACCGAGGCTGTCGGCCATCCGACAGCCGAACATTGGACCCGCTCCACCAAACGGTACCAAGGTCATCGTGCGCGGGTCCACACCACGCTCCACGCTGACAGTACGCAGCGCACGCACCATTGCGGCCGTCGCTATCTCGACAATGCCTTCGGCACACCGCTTCACCGAAAGCCCTGCGGACCGCGCCACCCTAGCGACGGCGTCCTGCGCCAGTCCGGGATCCAGAGTCAGTTTGCCGGCCAACGCATGCTGCGGACCAAGCCATCCCAATACCACGGCAGCATCAGTAACTGTGGGATCCTCACCTCCGGCGCCGTATGCTGCAGGCCCTGGGACTGCTCCCGCACTGCGGGGTCCGACCCGCAGGGCGCCGCCGCGGTCGACCCACGCTATGCTTCCACCTCCCGCGCCCACTGTCTCGATCAACACGTGTGGCAGCGATAGTGCCACTCCGCCAACAGAAGCGGATGTCTGCACCAGGGGTTCACCGCCTAGAATCACACTCGCGTCTGCGCTGGTACCTCCCATATCCAACGTGAGCAGGTTCTCTGCGCCGACGGCAGAGCCAACGAGTCGTGCACCCTCGACTCCACCGGCGGGTCCCGACAATGCCAGTGCAGCTGCCCTGCCCTGCGCCTGTGCGATGCTCATGGTCCCGCCGTTGGAGGACATGACACGTACCTCACCGAATCCATGGCTCGAGGCCTGTTCCGCCAACCGCTGCAGGTAGCCGCTCACCTTGGGTCGGAGGTACGCCTCAGCCACGGCAGTGCTGGTGCGCTCGTATTCGCGGAACACCGGGAGCACCTCGTGACTGCCCACGACGGGCGTTCCTGCTAAGCCATCACGTAGCGCCTGCACCACCTTGCGCTCATGATCGGAATGCTTGAAGCTGAACAGGAATGAGACGACTACAGCATCGGGTGCGAGAGACCTGACCTGTCCCACGACTCGCGACACCTCCTCACCCGACAGAGGATGCTCGACGCCCTCGGGTGTCACGCGCTCGGCGACTCCAATCACGTGTCCGCGTGACACCACCGGCGGTGGGTGATGCGCGCTCAGATCGTAGAGGTCTGCCCTATCCTGCCTCCTGAGCCAAAGCAGGTCCTCGAAGCCAGCTGTCGTCACCAAAGCGACTATTCCGCCGGTACGCTCCAGCAGCGCATTGGTCGCCACCGTCGTTCCGTGAACCAGGAGCTGGCCAGCCCCCTCTGATCCCCCTTGAGCGATGGCAGCGTGGATTTCCTCCCACAGATCAGGCGGCACGTCACCCGGTGTCGATCGTACCTTGCCCACGGAGACACGACCGTTATCTCGCAGCGCGACAACGTCGGTGAAGGTGCCCCCGACATCCACACCCACACGTACTACTTCCTGCGCCACCACGTATTTACTAGTAGCGCCGCAGTGGAAACCAAGACGAGCCAACCGACCCAATCACCCAGCCGCGTATAAACAGTGGTAGAGTCACTGGTCATCAGCGTGTCGGCTGCAAAGGTCCTCACTTCCAAACGCGTTCGTTTGTGTTCACGTCCTAGAGGATCTACGAATTCGGAGATCCCGCTATTGGCCGCACGAGCAATACCCACCCGGTTCTCTATGGCACGCATCACTAGATGTGCCGCGTGCTGGTAGGGTGCGCTGGTATTGCCGTACCATGCGTCGTTGGTGACGTTGACGACGAAGTCCGCTCCACGGCTTCGATATCTCCGAGTTACGTCCTCAAAGATGGACTCGTAGCAGATGAAGACGCCGAACCTACCCAGCTCAACTTCATACAGCTCACCGAAATCGCCGATCCCGAAGCCACCGAACCACTTGAGATTGAACCAGCGAGGATTCAGAAACGGTACTCGTTCAACGATTGGCACCAAGTAACGCTTGTGGTATACCGGTGAGCGATCACTCCTGCCCTCGACGTCGAAGAGAAACGCGGAGTTGAAGTACTCGTATTCCTCTCGGTTGTCACCCCAGACGACGTGCAAACCGCCCGTCAGGAGTGGCACTCCGCTCGCCAACGTGTGAGCCGAGATGCTGTCCTCCCAATGTGGGTTGCGGAACAGATAGTCGGGAACCGCAGATTCGGGCCAGATGACCATGTCGGGATTGACACCGGCCACAGTGGACTGAGACAACCTCAGAGTCTCGTTGAATATGGAATCCTGCAGCTCCCGCCTGTTCTTCTCGTCGAACTGCACGTTGGGCTGGATTACCGCTACGGTTCCAACAGGCCGTAGCGCGACGGTGCGCATGCGCATGAACCCATAACTACCGGCCAGCAGAATCCCGACAGCCACGGAGACAACTAACGTCAGCGATCTCCTTATGTCCGATCTGGCCAACCACGCAACGGCTAGGGAGGTGTTAGCGATAGCAAGCAGCAGCGTGATCCCGCGGGCGCCGATGACATCCGCAATCTGCACAACCATCGGGAAGCCAGTGAGCGACGTCCCCAACCCAAGCCAAGGGAATCGGATGTCACCTTGGTGTCCCACCAGCCATTCGGCCGTGGTCCATAGAACGGGAAACACCACCAGGATCGAGACTCGTGTCCTGCGTCGTATCCACCCGGTCAACGCGAATATCACAGCAGCGTAGCCTGCCAGGATCGCGATTGTCGCCAGATAACCCAACACCGACAGCCTGGTGAACCGCCACAACGCGAAGACCATCCAATAGAGAACTAGTCCGTTTGAGATGAAGCCGTACCAGAAACCCTGGACCAGGTGCCTCCTGATGGGACGCTCGTCCTCCGCTCCGACGCTAATCAGCCACACCGCGGGGATCAGACAGATGAAGGACGGGACGAATAGGTGTAAAGGCGGGTAAGCTACTACGAGAAGAACTGCCCCAGCAACGATGAGGAGCCAGTCACGCCGGGGGAGTGCCAGGCCCCTCACAGTGTGACTTCGCGATTCTCTTCAGCCGACCGCCAGATCCCCTCCATAACGTGGTGCAGTCTCAGCTGGTCGCCGATCTCCGGCGCTTTCGTCTCACCCCTGATTGCGGCAATGAAGTGCGCCCACTGAGCCCGGTAGGACGCGTTGTAGATGTTCAGCCGACTCTGTGCTCCGGTGGGCGTAACGTTCACCGGAACGCCGTGCATCTCTTTGAAGACCCTGAGCGGCGTCATCTTTGCCGAGCCCCGAGTGCCCATCAGCTCGAACCAAGCCTTCTCCTTGTCACCCGCGTGGCGCCAGGAGGCATCCACGAAGATCGACAGACCGCCTTCGCACCGAAGTAGCGCGCAGCCCGCATCTTCCACGTCACCCATTCCCCTTCCAGGTGTCAGCTGGGCTGATACCGCCAAAGTATTCCGATATCCGGCCATCCACAGCGCCAGATCAAGGAACGGGAGACCCAAATCCAGCATGGCACCGCCACCCGCCTGATCACGGCTGACCCTCCACCCGAGTTCCTCACCGGTCGGCCGGAAAGTGTACCAGCCGCCCCTGATCGCAGTCAGATCACCCAGCTCTCCACCCTCTAAGAAGCTCAAAGCTGCTTGGACATCGCTACGGAAACGGAGGTTCATGCCGGGCAGTACAACCAGCCCGGTGCGATCGCGAGTCGTGACGATGCGTTCGATTCCCTCCTTGGTGAGCGCCAGCGGCCTCTCACACAGCACGTGCGCTCCAGCCGACAGAGCCGAGATAACGTGAACCTCGTGAAGGTGGTTGGGGGTGGAGACCACGACGGCGTCAGGTTGCGCATGACGCAGCATTTCTTCGGTGTCTTCGTAAACGTCCCGTACGCCGACCCGAGAGGCCAGCGCCCGCGCTCTTGCGTAGTCAGTGTCGCAGATCGCGGTCACCTTTGCCGTGTTGAGCTTGGCCAGAGCAACCAGATGTGCCACCTGCGCCACTGCACCCGCGCCAATTACTCCGACCCGCACCTTTTCATTGCTCATCGTGGCACCCTGTACATTATTCCGGTCCGTGCGGTCACCGTTCTCAGTTCGGTGGCCAGGCCGCCGCGCAGATCAGCGGTGAGATAGAGACCCGATGCGAGCCGAACCTGAGTTCCGAGTGACAGATTGATCCCTAGATCAATACGGTCCAAAGCATCCTCCACGAATGTCCCATCGATTGCTTCTCCCGTTCCATTCATCAGGAGGACCCCAAGCCCCAATCCCAAGAAGTTGGTCACTCGCTGGCCCGACTCGAATAGATACTGCAGATCGAGATCCAATTCGATATCGGTCCACGAGACCTCGCCGATGTCGATGGTGCAGGCGCCAATCGGGTCGACGATTTCGCAGAGTTGGTTCTCGAACTCGGATATCTCGTCTTGCTCGAAGTCCGCCTTGAAGTACGATGCTCCAAGCAACACACGCACCCTGGGCGCGATTTGCCCGTAATCCACTCGCACGGCGCCGGTCAACTCTCTGGTAAGACGATCCGATGCGACGATTCCGGCCTCCACTCCCACGCCTGAGAATCTGAGGCCTTCGTAGCTGAACTGCTCCAGGAAGCTCTGCGCGGACAGTGCCTGCGGCAGAATCAACAGTCCAATTGCGAACCTAGTACCAACGCTCAATTCGAGTCCCCGGGAAATAGGCTGATATGATCGCCGTGGCGCTCTGACCGCTGCGAGCGCGCCCTACGGCTCCCCACTGGCACATTCCCACACCGTGGCCCCAACCGGCCCCGGTTACCATCAGATGCTCCACCACCCCGGCTTCGTTCTTGGTGGCGGTAAACTCGACGGAGTTGCTGCCCAGCATCCTTCCCTCGGGAGTCTGCAAAACTCGCCTGACGTCGGGACCGAAGACCGGTACTTCTCCGGAGCTCACGCTAATCCGCATCTCGGTCACTCGACCGGACCGACCAGTCTGATGCGTATAGACGTCCCGGACTACGTCCATCACCGACTGCTCCACGCCCAGTACTGAGGGCACGGTGCCCCGTAATATATTCCGCAGTTCCGCACCATCCCACTCGACCCGCCAGCGGAACCGAGGTGAGATGTCACAGTAGTACCCGCCGCTCGGTCTGCGATCGGACACTGGCCGCAGGTACTCGACGCCTCGCACCGACCGGAAGACCTCCGACGGATGGGCGGTGGAGTATCCGCATGTGGAGTGATAGAAGACGCTTGCGGGCCGCCCGTCGTAGGTAACCACCAACCCTGCGGTATTGGCGACTGCCCTGACACCGAGCGGAGATTCGCGTCCAGCACCTACATAAGCCTGATCGGTGACTGTTGCACGAATATCGTATCCGTCCGTTCGGAATCGACCCCGGTTGGCCAGCGCGTACGTGCGCGAAACGATCGCCTGGGCCTCCAACGCAGCCATCTCATTGGGTGAACGGCTACCCATCTCCGCGTCGATGACGCCACGGAGGTAGGCCTCGATTCCCACCTCGTTCACGGCGTACAACGACCCGCCACGCGCATAGGCAACGACGGTGCCGCGGTACGGTCTGCCGTTCACCAGGATCAGGCGGCCGCCGTCGGCACTCTCGAACCTTATCTCATCCGCAGCGCCCTCACCGCGACCCTGCAGCCCCACCCCGGCTCCGACGGCTACCACACGCACCTCTTGGTCGGCCGCCAGATTGAAACTGGTGCGCCCCGTTATGGCCAAGCTACCCCGCCCGGCAATCCGAACCTGTTCAGCACCTACCACCAGCCCGACCCGTAGTAATGGCTCCCGCTCCAGACGCGGAGGCGGCGCTCCGGGAACACACGCACCAGTCCCGATCAGCGATGAGAGACCAACGAGAGCTCCAGTCCAGCTCTTCCGGGCCGCGGCACGGCTCGTCACCCGGAGGCCTCTGCTAGGAAATCATAGTCTTGATTCCCGACGATGACCGCGCGAACGAAATCGCCGGGACGGGCCGAGTGAGAGCCGGACAAGTGGGTGACACCATCAACGTCGTCCGCTTGCCACTTCACCCTACCCACGTGAGTGAAGGGCGCTTCCTCAGATGAGGCGATGAGGTCTACTAGCACTTCGGTCTCCCTGCTCACATACCGCGCTAATCGGTCCTCGGAGATCATGCGTTGCAGCTCCAGCAGTTCCTCCTGGCGGGACCGTTTCACGTCGTCAGGAACGTCGTCCGGATAGTTCGCCACCGCCCGAGTTCCTTCCTGCGGCGAATACGTGAACACGCCCATCCTCTCAAACTCCATCTCCTCAGCGAACTGGCAGAGCGTGTGGAAGTCCTCGTCTGTCTCACCCGGGAATCCCACGATCGTTGTAGTTCTTATCGTGATGTCTGAGATAGCGTCTCGCAGTAGCCCCACCTTCTGGCGGATAGTGTCACGCCGTTCGGGACGGCGCATTCGTTCGAGCATGCGGTCGGAAGCGTGCTGGATTGGGATGTCAATGTATGGAACGATCCTCGGATTGCCCGCCATCAGGGTCACTAACCGGTCTGTGAGTCCGAACGAGTAGACGTACAAGAGCCGGAACCAAGGCACTGTCGTCTCGCTCAGCAGGGCCTCCAGTAAGTCAGGGAGCTTAGGGCCGTCACGGCCGAGATCGCGCCCATAGTGACCTAGGTCCTGGGCGACCAGGCTTATCTCCTTCGCGCCCTGCGACTCAAGCAGCTGCGCTTCCCGCACTAGGCGCTCAAGCGGTTCCGAACGGTGCTTTCCGCGCATCAAAGGAATAGCACAGAAGGCGCAGGTATGATCGCAGCCTTCTGAGATTTTGAGATACCGGACATGAGTGTTCTCGCCGAGAAGCTCTCGAACCCCGGGGTGGCCGGCAACCGGATCTTCCAGTAGATCCATTGCGGCAAGTTGCGGCACGAGCTTGTGGAGATCGCTGAATCCCAGTAGCAGATCGACCTCCGGGATTTCTGCCTCTAGCTCTTCCTTGTAACGCTGTATCAGACAGCCCACGGCAACCACAGCCTTCACCGAACCGGATTTCTTGAGCGCAGCGGCACCCAGCATGGCTTGAATCGACTCCTGTTTCGCAGCATCGATGAATCCACAAGTATTCACCAGAATCACGTCTGCAGTCTCGAGATCAGACACGACTCGGGCGCCGTGGCCCACGAGGTCGCCAACCAGTCTCTCGGAGTCCACGGTGGCCTTGTCACAGCCAAGGGAAACCACTCCCAGATTCACCTAGTCTCCTAATTCGAAATGGGTCCTGCAGGAAACAGGAAGCGGGAAGCGATGAACCACGACACGCTTCCCGCTTCCCGCTGCATCCTATTTCGCAGCTCGATTGAGATTCTCGCGACTACGCTAAGAAACTCTCAAGAGCTCTCGCCCGACTGACATGGCGCAGGCGCGCGAGCGCCTTCTCCTTGATCTGCCTGACCCGCTCGCGGGTTATTCCCATCATTCCACCGATTTCCTCCAGGGTCATCGGCTCTTTGCCCTCGAGGCCGAAGTAGAGCCGCAGGATCTTCGCCTCCCGCTCCTTCAGAGTCTCCAGCACCTCGTCGATGGACTCGGACAGAGCGCGCTCGAACGTCTCGTCGTCAGGCCCCGGATTCTGCGTGTCCGGGATGTAGTCGAGCAGCTTGTTGTCCTCACCTGGCGTGAGCGGCGCATCCAGCGATAGATGGCTCTGCGAGATAGACAGGGTCTTGGCTACTTCTTCTTGCGATATGTCCATCCCCTCCGCGATTTCCTCCACCGTGGGCTCTCTGCCAAGCTCCTGCAGCAGAGTGGACGACCTCTTGCCGATCCGGTGGAGAGTGCCAGCTCGGTTCAAAGGTACCCGCACGATGCGGCTCTGCTCAGCCAGGGCCTGGAGAATGGCCTGTCTGATCCACCAAACAGCGTAAGAGATGAACTTGATGCCTTTGGTCTCATCGAACTTGTGGGCGGCACGAATGAGACCGAGGTTCCCCTCGTTGATGAGATCGGAGAGGCTCACACCCTGATTCTGATATTTCTTCGCGACGGAGACGACGAAACGGAGGTTCGATCGCACCAGCTTGTCGAGAGAAAGCCCGCAACCTTGCCTGATGCGGCCAGCGAGATCGATTTCGTCTTCGCGAGTGATCAGAGGATACTGACTGATTTCACGCAGGTACTGATCGAGTGAACCGTCATCCGACGATATCCTCTTGACCGAAGCGAGTGCCATGCATCAACTCCCTTTAAATAGAACCGGTTGTCCCAGCCCAACTGCCTCCGCCAACGTCTCGAGATGTAAGAAACACTCATTGCGTACGTATGATGCGAATTCAGATAGGGAAAAAGGGAGAATGGTGAATCGACGCCTTGCCAGTGCCCGACGCGCCGTGTGACACGCAGTCGGCGGCGAAGCCAACAGAATCAAGCTCCATCACAGAGACATTTCACGAGTAGGCCCCGCGCTCTCCAATCTCCGACTGCACTTTACGTTAGTAACCTCAGGTCAATGGCGCAACCGTCACGGACCATCCGCGTCCGGCAGCCCAACTGCGCAACGCCTCAGACAGGTCGCGCAAGGAGCACTCGTGCTCCAGTGTGGCCGCCACGCAGGTCGCGCTCTCGCCCGCTGCCACCTCTGCTCTCACTACCCTTGCGCGAGGAATATCCCGCAGCGAAGCGACCGATAGGAGAGTACCTCTTGTATTGAGGATTACGGCAACCGAAGAGTTGTTCTGCATGACGGGGAAGGTAAGACAAACCCGCTTGGGTCCCATCACCGGAACTCCGCAGTGATGGATCATTCCACGACACGAGCACGGGAAGTGGCGCTGCAGCGCAGAAGGGCGCTGCGCTAGCGCTGTCGCTCAAGGCCGTATTTTTCGATCTTCTTGTAGAGGTTGCTGCGGGGCATCGAGAGCTTGCGTGCCGTCTCACTCACGTTCCAGCCGTTCTCACCCAGCTTTCCACGTAGGAACGCCCTCTCCGCCTCTTGCTTGAAGTCCTCGAAGGTCTCGCACGACATCAGATCGCCGAGGCCCGTCTCCTGAATCATGCCTCCCAGGCGGCCTATATCCGCCGCACTCACGGAGTCGCCCGTCGTCAGGATCAGGAGTCTTTCGACTGCATTGCGCAGTTCGCGGACGTTACCGGGCCAATCACGGGCGGATAGTGCTTCCAGGGCCGAATTGTCGAACTTCTTTGGCTTGACTCCGAAGTTGACCGACAGATCGACACCAAACCTCTCCACCAGCGCTGGGATGTCGTCGCGCCGCACTCTCAGCGGCGGCACCTCTGCCGGAACCACGTTGATGCGGTAGTAGAGGTCTTCTCGGAATCGGCCGCCAGCGATCTCCTCTTCCAACGACTTGTTTGTGGCAGCGATGACCCTGACGTCAACCTCGATCGCTTTGCTGGCTCCAATTCGAGTAACCACGCCTTCCTCCAGTGCGCGCAGTACTTTCGCCTGAGCGGCGAGGCTCATGTCCCCCACCTCATCGAGAAACAACGTCCCGCCGTCGGCCTGCTCGAATTTCCCGGCTCTGTCCGCGAAGGCGCCTGTGAAGGAGCCTTTCATGTGACCGAACAATTCACTCTCGATCAGTTCGCTGGGTATTGCTGCACAGTTCACCTCCACGAACGGCTTGTCTGCCCGGGGTGACAATCGGTGAATCGCACGCGCGACCAGTTCCTTCCCGCTCCCATTCTCCCCCGTTATCAGAACGCGGGCCGGCGTTGGTGCCACCTTCTCGATTACCTGGAGTACCTCCTTGATTGCGCGACTGGAGCCTACGATCTCGTAGCGGCCTCCGACCTCCTCGCGCAATCGCTCATTCTCTGAAGTGAGATCTACCGTCTTTACGGCATTGCGAATCGTGAGCAGGATACGGTCGGTGTCGAGGGGCTTCTCGAGAAAATCATAGGCACCCAACTGGGTCGCCTCTACCGCTGTCTCTATGGTCCCGTGCCCTGAGATCATGACGACAGGGAGTCCGCCGTCTTTCTCACGGATCTGAGCGAGGGTCTGCAAACCATCCATGCCCGACATCTTCACGTCGAGCAGCACCAGGTGCGGGTGGAACTCGGGCAACACCTTGAGCGCGTCAGCACCGCCCTCGGTCACCTGCACCTCATAACCCTCGTATTCCAATACCTGACGCAACGCCTCACGAACACCGCGTTCATCATCTACTACTAACACCCTTTTTGCCATCAGTCTGCTCGCCGGTAGAAGGTCACACCATCGGATTGAACTCTGATATCCCCCACCGTAGAGGGAACTGAAATCAGGATCACCCCATCCGAGCCGCCGGTCAGCCGATCCACCAGCACTGGGATGGCAGGTCCCGGGAATGGAAAGGAGGAGACGATGAACTCGTCGATCCTCCATGCAACGATCCCGGGAGCCACAACTTCCGCTGATCCCGATACCCGGACGGGCTCACGCGGATCGATAATACCCCTGAGAGGGCCCAAGAGATCGCGCCCGAACACCTCCGTCAGCAATACGGCCTCGAGGGAGAATCGGTCTGGTTCAAGTGTCACTCTAATGGAATCCAAAGCCCTCCGAGCCCGCGCATCCAGCCTATCTTGTATGATCGATGCCATCTCATCAGCAGCGAGTACGATCCGCTCCGGCCCAGCGGCACGGGAGAGCGACTCCTCCTTGCCTCGAGCCGCCTGCAGACTCTCCGCGGATGGATACCCGATCGTGAACTCCGGCTGAGACCCATCGCCGGCGCGACCCGTCAGGTCTCGCACATAGTCAGAGATCTCAACCCGAAAATGCCAGGCCACTATCGCGACTATTAGCGCCACAGCCAGGCATCCGATGCCGGCGAAGAGGTTCTTGAAGCAGCCGCCCATCACACCTCCAATGCCACCGCGCACACCACGGTATAACGCGCTCCCGCACGGCTCAATTCACTCCTCATCAAGTCTATCGACTCCACGTCAACTTCTCCTTGAAACTCCACCTGCTCGAGCGCCGAGTCGAAGCCGGCGAGATCGGCGGCACGGGCACCACGCTTCACCCGCCCCAATGTCAGGTGAGGTCTAAACGGTCGGCCCTCTACAGGAAATCCAAGCTCACTCATCTCCTGCTCGACCCGATGCTGGATCAACTCGAACGGAGCGACGGCTTCGCATCCGATCCAGACCACGCGAGGCCGGCGGGCATTGGGAAACGCTCCACACCCACCAACGGATACCCGAAAGCGGCTGTTGCCGGCCACCGCAGACTCGAGCGCTTGCATAATCGCCGCTTGTCTCTGGGGTTCCACTTCTCCGAGGAACTTGAGAGTGAAGTGCAATGCTTCTGAGTTGACCCACTTCACGGGATAACCCCTCGAGCGAAGAGGTGCCGCGGCTTGCCATGCCAATTGCCGCACTTGGGTCGGGAGGTTTACCGCCACAAAGAGACGCATCGGCTTATCCGTTTGCAGTTATCGGCTCGATGCCATCATCGTCGTCGTCTCGCAAGCTCCCGCTCCGATACCCCCGCAGGTCTAGAGTCACCCGCTTGAAGCCGAGCTCCCGAAACGAGCGCTCAATTGCTGCAGCCTGGCCCCTGATCACCTGGAACTGCGATTCTCCAACCTCTATCCGTGCTTCCTCACCCCTGTGTCGCACTCGCAGATCGCCAGCCACCCCTAGCGACCGCAGGAACGTTTCACCTAACTCCACCTGGCCAAGGCGCTGTGGAGTCACTGACAAACCGTAGAGCACTCTACTGGATAGACAGGGGGACGATGGAGCGTCCCAGATGGGAATCCCACGAGCGTGCGCCTCGGCTCGCACGTCGTTTTTCGTGTACTGCGCCTCGGCCAGCGGAGAGCGGACATCGAAATCGGTTGCCGCCACTAGACCTGGTCGGTGGTCTCCAAGATCATCCGCGTTCGTTCCGTCGACCAGGACTCCCATGCCCAACCTGCTGCCCAGACCTGACAGCTTGCTCCACAGCTCTCGCTTGCAGTGGTAACAGCGATCGGTCTGGTTGGACACGTATGCGGGATTGCCGAACTCGTCGGTCCGCACCTCCACCAAGTTGACCCTGAAAGACTCGGCGATCTTCCAGGCCTGCTCGTGTTGCGCCCGGGACAGGGAAGGACTGACGCCGATCGCCGCCACCGAATGCGTCCCGCCAAGTACCTCCTTTGCCACCACGGCGACTAGGGCGGAATCAACGCCACCCGAGAAGCCAACCAGCACCGACGGGTACTGGGAGATCACTCGAGCGAGAGGGGTCAGTTTCGGCATGAGTTGGATAATAGCAGGGCGGCCTAGAAAGGCAGAAGGGGGCGCCACGGGAACCTCGAGCCCAGTATCAGGCTTTCTCAGATACGGAGGTGACGATTATGCGATTGTCCATAACGGCGACAGCGATCACGGTGTCACTGCTGTCGGCATTATCTCCTCACCAGGTTGGCGCCCAGTCCAATGGCGGTGACTGGGTCACGGACTTCTCGAGGCACACCGTTCCGCTCGATGAGATCGTGGCGGCGGGTCCGACGAAGGATGGCATTCCGCCAATCGACGATCCCAGGTTCGTCTCAGTCCGCCAGGCCAATCGTTGGCTCGGTAAGAGAGAGCCTGTCGCCGTTGTCGAGATAGGGAACGACATCAAGGCATATCCGCTTCAGATTCTCATTTGGCACGAGATCGTCAACGACTTCGTCGGTGGCACACCGGTCACGATCACCTATTGCCCATTGTGCAACACTACACTGGCATTCGATCGTAGATTCGACGGTCGGGTGCTCGACTTCGGCACCACGGGATACCTGCGTCACTCCGACCTGGTCATGTACGACCGACAGACCGAGAGTTGGTGGCAACAGGCCACCGGCGATGGCATCGTGGGTGAATATGCCGGTCGCCGGTTGAGCTTCATACCATCTCCCGTAGTCAGCTGGGAGACCTTCAGACGACAATTCCCCAACGCCACCGTTCTCTCGCGCGACACCGGACACCCTTTCTATGAAGATAAGTATGGGCAGAGCCCCTACTCCGACTACGATGCGCCCGATGCGTCTCCATGGGCGTATTTCACTCGCAAGGTGGACGACCGGCTGCCCGCGATGGAGCGGGTGGTGGCCATCGACTTTGGCTCTGCGTCGCGGGCCTACCCATTCAGTGTCCTGAGCGACAGGCGGGTCGTGCACGACAGCTATGAAGATCTCGAATTTGTGGTGTTTTGGATGTCGGGCACCGCCTCACCCGTTGATGACGAGAAGATCGCCGATGGAAGAGACGTAGGATCGAGCGGCGTATTCGACAGTCATGTCCAAGGCCAGACCCTGACCTTTGAGGCAGAGGAAGGCGGCGAGTTCCGCGACCGAGAGACGGATAGTCGATGGAATATCTTCGGTAAGGCAGTGTCGGGACCACTCGAGGGACAGCAGCTGGTAGCGATCCCGCACGGCAATCACTTCTGGTTTGCCTGGGGGGTTTTCAGGCCGGATACTAAGATCGTGCGCTAGCCCGCAGCTACCTTTTTCTAACCAGCCTTCTTCTCGCTACTCTTCTTGCCGGAGTCACCGGCCGACAGGCTGGCCTTGAGCGCCGCCATGAGATCGATGATCTGAGTCTGCGGTTCTTCCGCAGGTGCGACCGTGATCTCTTCGCCGTCGACCTTCTGCTGAATCAACCCGAGCACCCGTTCCCGCACTTCATCCTTGTATCCCGAAGCATCGAAGCCCTCGGAGGCCGCCTGTTCGATCAACTGAACGGCGAGTTCCAGCTCCTGGTCCTTCACTTCACTTTCCCCAATCGGGACTTCCGAAAACGACCGTATCTCGCCGGGGTACAGCAGCTGTTCCAGAATCAGGCCGTCATCCATAGGACGTACCATGACCAAATACTGCTTTCCCCTCGCGGCATACTTTGCTATGGCTACGCGCTCGGTCTTCTTGAGAGCTGCAGCAAGCAACTTGTAGGCGCGCTCGCCTCCTTTGTCCGGGCCGAGATAGTACGCTTTATCGAGGTAGATGCGCTCGACTTGGTCCGCCGGCACGAACTCAGTGATATCGACTGACTGGGTGGCCTGTTCCTCGAGCGCCTTGAGTTCCTGCGGCGTGAAGGTGACGTACTGGTCCTTGGCGAATTCGTAGCCTTTTATCATCTGATCCCGCTCAACAGTCTCATCGTCTTTGGGGCAAAAGTACCGCTGTTTGAGACGTGTCTTACACGTCTCATGCATCCAATTGAACGAGATTCGGCGTCCCGACTCACCAGTCGAATACAACTTGACTGGAACAGACACGAGGCCAAATGAGACAGTTGCACTTGCGATAGGACGTGCGCTCATAGGGTCGGACTATATAGACTTAACGGCATGCCCGCAAGAAAAGACAATCAGATAGACAGGCTAAATGTCTACCGGGCGAAGCGATCCGCTGACCGCACACCCGAGCCGTTTGCCAGCAGTACAACACCGAGCGGGAAGCTATTTGTGGTACAGCAACACGCTGCCAGGCGCGTTCATTACGATCTGCGGCTGGAGATGGATGGAGTGCTCGTGTCTTGGGCGGTGCCCAAAGGACCATCCCCCAATCCCAAAGACAAGCGACTCGCCGTCCACACTGAGGACCATCCTGTCGAGTACGGGGCTTTCGAAGGCATCATTCCTGACGGCAACTACGGGGCCGGGGCAGTGGTCGTATGGGACCAGGGAGTCTGGATACCGCTGGAGGATCCAGCGCAAGGAATGGAAAAAGGCAAGCTGCTGTTTGAGCTTCGCGGCTACAAACTGCGCGGCAAGTGGACCTTGGTGAAGACCAAGCAGGATTGGCTGTTCATTAAAGAGCGAGATGGCTATGTGTCTGAGGAAGGCACGGAATCCTACCCCGCCGATTCGATCTTTTCGGGACTCACGGTCGAGGAACTGCGGGACGGCGTGGACAGGACGGGTCAACTCGCCGAGCAGCTCGAGAGCTTGGGAGCACGTGGGAAGTCCGTGAGGGGCTCGGCTGTCAAGGTCATGCTGGCCGATTCCGTGCAGAGCCCTTTCACCAAGAAAGGCTGGGTATTCGAGCTCAAGTACGATGGGTACCGTCTAGTGGCAGGAAAACATGAGGACGCGACGTCGTTGCACTCGCGCGCGGGAAACGACCTCACCGCCGCTTTCCCCGACATCGTTAGGGCCTTGAGCGCACTCCCTTGCTCCGACTTCGTCATCGACGGCGAAGTCGTCGTGCACGACGACACCGGGTTGCCGAATTTCCAGCGCCTTCAGAAGCGCGGCAGACTGACTCGACACATGGAGATCCAGCGGGCCGCCTCAGAGTTGCCAGCGACACTGTATGCGTTTGACCTCCTGGGGTTCGCAGGTCACGATCTGCGATCCCTCCCGCTTCTGACCAGGAAGGAACTACTCCAGGAAATGTTGCCGTCCGTGGGCCCGGTCCGCTTCTCAGACCACATCGCCGAACAAGGCGAAGCCATGTTCGAGCAGGTTCAGCGTCTTCGACTGGAGGGATTGGTGGCGAAGAAGGCGGACTCAGCCTATCAAGCCGGGCGATCGTCTGACTGGCTGAAGATACGAGCTGACCGCACAGACGACTTTGTAGTCGTCGGATTCACCGATTGCAAGGGATCGACCGGTGGCTTCGGTGCGTTACACCTTGCTCAGTACAGCGGAGCGGAGTTGGTTTACACCGGCCGCGTCGGAACCGGGTTCACCGAGAATCAGCTCGACGAGCTACGGGCAGGACTGGATGATCTAAGACGAGAAGATCCTCCATTCTCGCAGCGGGTACCCGCCGGCCCAGGACATCATTGGGTGGAGCCAAAGATGGTCTGCGAAGTGAGGTTTCGCGAGCTGACCAATGACAACCTGCTGCGGCACCCGTCTTTTCTTCGTGTTCGAGATGACAAGCCACCCCGTGATTGTGTGCTCGAGGCCTCCCGCGCGCCCTTACCTGAACCGAAGCCGGTTGGAGACGCCGCGACTGCGCAGCCCAACGTCTCCTTCACTAACCTCGAAAAGGTGTTTTGGCCGCAGGAAGGTTACACCAAGAATGACTTGATCGACTATTACGCAGCGATCTCCGGGTGGCTGCTACCGTATTTGCGGGACCGCCCTGTGGTGATGACGCGTTATCCAGACGGTATCGACGGCAAGTCGTTCTTTCAGAAGGATGCACCAAAGTTCGCCCCTGACTGGATTCGGCGGCTGCGCTTATACAGCGAAGGATCCAAGAGAGAGCTGGACTATTTCGTGGCGGAAGACGTCGAGTCGTTGCTCTACATCGTCAATCTGGCAACCATTCCGCTTCACATCTGGTCCAGCCGAGTCGAGTCGCTCGAGCAACCCGATTGGTGCATCCTGGACCTCGACCCCAAGGATGCGCCCTTCTCACATGTGGTGAAGATCGCAAAGGCCCTCAAGACACTGTGCGATGAGATCGAGCTGCCCGCGTTCGTGAAATCGAGCGGGTCAACGGGTCTGCACGTGCTCATTCCGCTGGGTAGGCAGTTCACGTATGAGCAGTCACGGACCCTGGGCCAGTTGCTGGCTCGGGTTGTGGTCACTGAGCTACCGGACATCGCCACCATTACTCGGATTCCCTCGAAAAGGGAGGGTCGAGTCTACCTCGACTACGTGCAGAACGGACACGGGCGCCTACTCGTGTCACCGTTCTGTGTGCGACCGCTTCCGGGAGCCCCGGCCAGTGTCCCGCTCAAATGGAGCGAAATCACAGCGAAGCTCGACATCACAAAACACACGATCAAGACGGTCCCCAAGCGAATGAAGCGGCTGAAAGACGACCCGCTTTCCGCTGTGTTGGTCGAAAAGCCCGATCTGGTCGCCGCTTTGTCACGTCTGTCAGAGCGTTTCGGCTAGGAGATCGAGTGAACGCCCAACCTGCGGTAGTAACGCTGCCGGAACGAGGGACGGTGTCAGCATTGTTTGTGCGGCCAGAAAGGGCTCATCTGCTCTACTTGCTGGCCCACGGAGCTGGGGCCGGCATGCACCATCCGTTCTTGGAGAACGTCTCCGCTCAGCTAGCTCAACGTGGCGTAGCAACGCTCCGCTATCAGTTCCCCTACATGGAGGCAGGCCGACGAAGACCGGACGCACCTCGCGCGCTCGAGGAGACTGTATGCGCGGCTATCGGTACCGCATCGCAGATCGCTCCGGATCTGCCTCTCGTAGCGGGAGGCAAGTCACTTGGCGGACGGATTACCTCGCACATTGCTGCGTCTGACCCGCCGGCTGCATTGAGGGGCGTGGTGTTCCTCGGATATCCCCTACACGCTCCGAACAGGCCAGACACGAAGCGCGCGGTGCACCTCAAGCACATCAAGGTGCCAACGCTGTTCCTCCAGGGAACCCGCGACTCTCTCGCCGACCTGGGTCTATTCCGACCCATTGTCCGGGACCTCGGGGACAAGGCGACGCTGCATGTTGTGGAAGGCGGGGATCACTCATTCAAGGTGCTGAAGCGCTCAGGTAGAACCGAGCGACAGGTAACTGCTGAGATCGCCGATGCGATCCACGATTGGTGGCGTGGGAACGTCACACAGACTAGCTTGGCGGCTCCGCAGTCCATCAGATTTGAGCAACCAATCGTCGCAGAGGAGAGTTGAGATGAAGCTGCAAGCGTCCATTTGTCGCCTGATGTGTGGACTGTTGCTCTGCAGTGCAGCAGTCCAGGCCCAGGACAACGCAAGTCACTTCAACGCCGCCGACATCTTCGAACTCGAGTTTGCGGCCGACCCTCAGATTTCACCCGACGGAAGCCGCATCGTTTACGCTCGCAGCTTCATGGACATCATGACTGACCGCCGCCGGTCGAATCTCTGGATCATCGACTACGACGGATCTAATCACCGACCGCTTGCTTCAGGCAACAACAACTACTCGTCGCCGCGGTGGTCGCCAGACGCTGGGCGCTTGCTGTACACTGCCGACGCAGACGGCTCGACACAGCTCTATATCCGCTGGATGGACACTGGGCAGACGGGCAAGATCACCAACCTCCAGTTCTCGCCCGGCGACCTGAGCTGGTCACCCGACGGCCGCTGGATTGCATTCTCGATGTTCGTGCCCGAACAAGCCACGCCGTTTGCCCAGATGCCGCCCAAGCCGAGCGGTGCTGAGTGGGCCGAACCCGCAACCGTTATCGAAAAAGTCATCTACCGCGCAGATGGTGCGGGGTTCCTGCCCGACGGCTACACGCAGCTTTTCGTGCTCCCGGCTGACGGCGGGACACCGCGACAGGTCACCTCAGGGCCGTACAATCACGGTGGTGGACTCGAGTGGGCCCCTGATGGCCAATCGCTGATCTTCTCGGCTAACCGCCGCAGCGATTGGGAATACGACACCAACAACTCTGAGATCTACGAGGTGTCGCTCGCAGACGGATCGGTGTCGGTCCTAACAGATCGATACGGGCCGGACCAGAGACCAGCAGTGTCACCGGACGGGAGCCAGATAGCGTACCTGGGATACGACGACCGGGCGCAGGGCTACCAGGTGACACGGCTGTACGTGATGAACCGGGATGGCGGCGCTTCCCGTCTTGTTACCGGTGACTTCGACCGCGACGTGCAGAACCCCGTGTGGAGCACCGACGGGAGAGGCATCTACTTCCAGTACGACGACGAGGGCAACACCAAGCTGGCCTACGTCTCTACTGGAGGTGAGGTCCGTACGTTCACTGGCAACGTCGGCGGCCTGTCACTGGGTCGACCCTATGGCGGCGGCATGTTCTCGGTATCTGAAAACGGTCGTTTCGCATTCACACACACTCGTCCAGACCACCCGGCCGACGTAGCTGTGGCGCAGGTTGGGTCGACCACGGCCGATCGGCTAACCAATCTCAACGCAGATTTGTTTGGGCACAAAGAGTTGGGGCACGTCGAGGAGATCTGGTACGAGTCGTCTTATGACGGTCGCAGGATCCAGGGCTGGATCGTAAAGCCACCCCGATTCGACCCGCAGACGAAATATCCTCTCATATTGGAGATCCACGGCGGTCCGTTTGCCAATTACGGCGATCGCTTTACAGCCGAAATCCAACTGTATGCGGCAGCCGGGTACGTCGTGCTCTATACGAACCCGAGAGGGAGCACCAGCTACGGTGAGGAGTTCGGGAACCTCATTCACCATGCATACCCGAGCCAGGATTACGACGATCTCATGTCGGGTGTCGACGCCGTGATCGATCTGGGTTACATCGACGAATCAAACCTGTTCGTAACTGGCGGTAGCGGTGGTGGTGTGCTTTCCAGTTGGATTGTGGGTCATACCGACCGATTTGCGGCAGCCGTAGTGCAGAAGCCCGTTATCAACTGGTACAGCTTCGTCCTTACGTCAGACTTCTACCCACGCTTTGCCAAGTATTGGTTCCCCGGTATGCCCTGGGACAACCTGGAACATTACATGAGCCGTTCACCACTCTCATACGTGGGCAACGTGACAACGCCCACCATGCTGCTGACGGGAGAGGCAGACCATCGAACTCCGATGTCCGAGTCGGAGCAATTCTATCAGGGTCTGAAGCTGGCGAGGAAGACTGACGCAGCACTGGTACGAATACCCGATGCACCCCACGGGATCGCGAACCGCCCGAGCAATCTAATCGCCAAGGTGGCGCACATCTTGGCATGGTTCGACAAATACCGGACGATTCAACATTAGCAACACAAGCATCGACGAGGTCACGACCACATGCCGATTGAGGAAGGAAAGGCCGCACCGGCCTTCACGATGGAGGATCAGAGTGGGCAGAAGGTGTCGCTCAAAGACTTTCGAGGAAGGGATGTGATCGTCTACTTCTATCCGCGAGACGACACACCCGGATGTACCAAGGAAGCGTGTGGCTTCCGCGACCCCTGGGATGATATCGAGAGCTTGGGCGCGGTCGTCCTGGGCATCTCGCCTGACACCCGGGCGTCACACGAGCGGTTTCGAAAGAAGTATGGACTTCCGTTCATTCTACTGAGTGACACTGACAAAAAGGTCATGACGAAGTACGGGGCCTTCGGTGAGAAGACCATGTACGGCAAGAAGACTATGGGAGTCATTCGATCAACGGTGTGGATAGGGCCCGACGGAAAGGTCAAGAAGCACTGGCGTCGCGTCGCGAAAGCGGCGGATCATCCCGCCAAGGTCGTGGAGGCCCTCGGTAGTAGTCAGTAGACGCTTCGCGAGGGCGAGACAGTACATGACTCGCCCTCGCCGTAACCTCACCGCCTGTTTCGACCGCTCCTCGACAGCTCCCGGAAGTACTCCTCAACCAGCTCGCGGTAACCGCTCGGCACATCGTCCGAGCCCGCAAGAAACATTCTTCCCTCAGTCTCTCCAAGCAGCTGCTTGCGCAGAGAGAACTCGAAGTCTTTCAGGCCCTGGATGATCTCGGTCTCCAGCTCAGCCAGGCCCCGAGGGTCGCCGAACTCGCGGCGGCGGCCCAGATCGCGCAGTTGTCCTATCACCGCATCGAGATCCTCCACGTCCACACCTTCTCGTCGCAGCTCTTCCCGCAACTGGGTCAAATCACCTTCCCGTTCCGTTAATTCCCTTCCGAACTGCCTCATTGCCTCAGGATTGAGGCGGCCTTGCCCACCGCCGCCCTGCGCAGGAGGCTGACCGCCGGCTTGTGGCAGGCCCGCCGCCCCACCCTGCGCCTGCTGTCCCTGTTGTTCTTGGGGCTGTTCCTGTCCCTGTTGTCCTTGCTGTCCTTCGGGCTGTCCCTGCACCTCTTGTCCCTGTTGTCTCTGCTGTCCTTGCTGCTCCGCCTGGTTGCGGATCCGGTCACCTAGTGACTCAAGAGCAGTGACTGCATCTCTCGTTTTGTCGAGCGAACGTGACAGGCGTTGATCACGCGATTCACCTACAGCATCTACTCCTTCTTGGACAATCTCGCGCAGTTTCTCGATGTCCGAGTTGATCTGCTCCTCGAAGTTCCTGATGTAATCACGTGAACCTGTCGCAATCACCCCACGGGAGTAGAGGATCTTTTCTTTCAGCTTGTCATCGCGGATGGACTCGGCGGCCTCGCGCAGCTTGCGCGACGCCTCCCTTTGATCCCGCTGAGAGTCCCTACTGAGCTGATCTAGCTGACCTTCGATATCGTCAACCTCGGCGGCCATCGCTTCCTTACGCTCCCTCAGTCTGTTTATGCGTTCAAGTTGCGACGGATCGCCCGAGAGGCGATCGACGTCCGACATGACATCCCGCTGTTCGTCGGTCAACCGCTGCACTCTTCGCAGAATGTCCTCAGCATCTCGTTCCGTACGAGCAGTCCGGTCTTGGTCGAGCAGTCGGCGCGCATCCCGTAGTCGATCGAGCGCCGATACACCTTGAGCTACCCCGTTGTTACGGGAGTTCGCCGCCGCCCTCTGCATTTCCTCGACTGCCTCGCGTATGCTTCTCGCAGTTCGCTCCAACTCGGGACGGGAGTTCTCGCGGGAAAGCCGCTCGAGCTGACGCGCGAGTTCCTCTGCCTCTTCAGCCAAGCGCCGCTGTGACTGCCCGCCACCGCCGGCGTTCTGGTTGGCCTGTCTCTGCTGCCGGGCACGCAAGCGCTCGTTTTCCTGTTGTTGGCGTTGTGCCAACTCCTTCAGCTTCTGCTCAACCTCATCGAGCTCGTTGTCGACTTGCTCGCGCGCACCGCGCTGCACTTGCTCATATTGGTTTCTCATCTTGTCGAGCTCCAGATCGAAGAGGTCAGCCAGGTCCTCCGCATCTGACTGCTGACCTCCCCCCCCACCTCCGGACCTCTGCCCCCGACTCACCTGCACCTCGCGGTATGCAGCCTCGGCCCGCTGCAGATGTTGCAGCGCCCGCTGCTCGGGTGACATCGCTTCCTCCGGCTGACGTTCGCCAAGCAGCCGCTCAGCAGTCTCCATTTGTTCGACGGCCAGCGGCAGCTCCTCAGCGACCACTAGGTAGCCCGAATCGAGTTGCACGATCCCCCGGGTCGTGATGCGCTGGACCAGAGTCTGCACCTCCTCCTTCAGTTTGCCTTGGGCCAACGCCAACGTTGCTAGGTTCTCACGGTATTCGCCCGCTCCATATCGCTCGCGGTCGCGCACCATCTTGAACGTGCCGGCTACGATGTCGCGCTGCCGTTCCGAGAGTCCGCTCTCCATCCCGCCGCCCGCACCCATTTCACCACCACCCTGTTGTTCTGCCTGTCGGTATTCTCGATTGAACGGGCGCACCTCCATGAAGTAGATGTCGGTGGCTATCACCTGCGGATCCACCTTCCTCTCCGACTCTATGGCTCTGGCGTAATAGGATACGAAATCCCCCGGCTCCAGCTCCCACTCCTCCAGAAAGAAAGTGTGACTTGCCGACACGTCTTTGCGGACGCTCCCTCCGAAGAGCTGCACCGATTGCGCCGCGCTGCCATTCACGGAGTAAACCAGCTCGAGTCGTGCTATACCATAGTCGTCTTCCGCCCGCACCTCTGCGAACACCTCTTCAACCGCCGACACGTCGATATCGCGTCCCGGCTTAGCGAATGAGATCGAAGGCGGCTGGTCTTCCAACACGTCAATGAGGAAATCAGGCGACGCCGTCACCAACTCTCCCTGAAAGCTGCGCAGCAAGACACGGTAGAAACCGACTTCTCGAACGACCAAGCCGCCGCTGAGCACACCCTGTGCAGACACCTGCAAGGCCAGCGTGTCTCTATCATCTACGAGAATCACGCCTTCTGTGATCTCCAGAGTCGGCGTCACATACAGCACTACCCGAGTTCCCGCCACCGCAGCGATGTCACCGCCGTTTTCCTGCCGCTGCGGGCTCAACCCGGTGTAGGCTGGATACTGATACTCGAGATCTATGCGATCGACATACGGCAGATCCGCTACCTCGATGTGATACAATGCCGACCTCACCCCACTGGCCTCAACGAAATACTCCGTCTCGGCATCGATATCAAAGAGGAGCAGAACGTATTCACCGCTCTCCTCGTCCACGGTCATCGGCAAGCGCTCCCAAGCGCCGTCATTGCCCCGCTTCACCGCCAGATCGATCTCGTCCGAGTCAAAGTTCAACAGCCGGGCGGCGACGCGGAGGTCTGCACCGCGCGCGAGAGTAATGTGTCCTGGGCTCACCTCAATCGAATACGGGTTGCTGGATTCCGTGTTGCTCCACGGCGCAAGCAAGAAGGGAGCACTGTAGCGAACGAATCCGGGACTCAGCACGAGGAGTGCCATTCCCATCATCGTGGCACCGGCCAATATTCCAGATGAACGTACAATTCTCCGGCGATCGACACGGCGTCCTTCTTCAATCGTCACACACTTTTCGATGGCCGATCGAACCAGCTTCCTTATCAGCTCGGGTGAGTGTCCTTGTGACGGTGCACCATCCGCCTCCGAACCAAACTGCACACCACTCACCACGTGGCCCTTCAATGAGGGCTCATGCTCTTCGAGATACAAGGCAACTTGTTCGTCCGAGATCCTCCTGCGAAACGGCCAGATCAAGAAACGCGCAGCGGCGGCCACTAGGCTCGAATAGACCAGGATACGGAAGACCGCGACGGCCGTAGGATTGAACCGGAAGCGGTCCATACCGTAGGCGGAAAGTACGAACGCGACGACTCCGATCATGGCCACAATGCTCAAGCCACGCAGAGCCATACCAGCCCTCCAGCGCCATTTTACGGAGCGGATAATCCGAAGTAGATCCTCGTGCGAGGTTGCGGCAAACAGCATGCGCAAGGGCTTGTCCATGCCTTACTCCTTCAGTCTCCAGCGGACGATTCGGTTCGAAGCCAAGGACTCCACAGTCAGGACGACCAGCACCGCTATCAAGAGGTAGCGCCAAAGTGCCTGCCGGCGTTCCCTTTCAACCGGTGTCAAAGTGGCAACCAGCGTACCGCTTGTTGGGGAATCGCCCGGAGCCGTGAC
Source organism: Gemmatimonadota bacterium (assembly GCA_039589275.1). Lineage (GTDB taxonomy): Bacteria > Gemmatimonadota > Gemmatimonadetes > Gemmatimonadales > GWC2-71-9. Next base: position 66,402 of record JBDHHP010000005.1, read on the forward strand.
CGCGCTGGCGAATTCCTCTTCGTCCAGCATGGTCAGATCAGACTCACGGGGATCGACGTTCACGGCCACCGCGTGAAGTACATTGCCACCACGACCCACACTTCGCAGCTCGTAGAAGCCCGCCTCCTCCATCCTCAATAGGATCTCCGCGCCGTCGAGCGAAAACAAGTCGCGCTGTCCCGACGGAGCAACAACCACGACCTGTCCGGTCCGGTCCCCTGCTTCACCGAGATCCAGTTCACTCAGCGGTCCAGCCAGATCCAGTACTTCTCCAGATGTGTATGCCGGTGGTCGGGGAGCATAGTCAGACAGGTACCGTACGACCTGATGCATGAAAGGCAGGAAGACCGGTTGGATCGGTAGGTCATTCCAGGAGTTCGTGAGATCGGAGGTCCACAATAGAACCCTGCCGTCTCCGAGATCGGAACTGGCAAGGGCAATTGCGCCGTCATCGAACCGGGCAATTACCGCAACGGAGTCCGTCTCGCTGAGCGGTCGATAACGATAGAACCTGGTCTGAGACAGGTCACCGCTTCTCGGAGCACTGAACACTTCGAACACCGGGTGGTCGTAGTCTGTTACCGCCAGAGTTCCGCCACGGTCGCTCAGTCTGTCTATCGGCCGGCCTGAACTCGCCGGTATGGAGGAGCCAAGGGCATCCCGCCACTCGTTGGCACTACCCCGTCCGCCGGCAGCCAACAGCAAACCGCCACCGGTCGTTATGAACTCCCTGAGTCGCTCACCTTGGCTACCTGTTGGAAACGGCGCGTCGTTCAGAATCACAACCGACTGTCCCTGGAGGTCGGAAGCAGCAAACGCGGCTGCGCTCTTCACGGTAACACGGTGTGGAGGCTCGCTGCCGATGCGCAATGCTCTCTCTACATAGAGGCTTGCGTCACGAGTGGCGTTGGGGTGCTGTAGCACCAGAATCGACAGCGCCTGACCAGGCGAGAGCGTGAAGCGAAACTGGTTGTCGAGCGGCAGTCGGTCGTCCCCCGCTCGCACTAGGCCGCGAACGGGCCTATCTGGCAGCGCAACGCCGGGGAACCTGACGGTCTCGGCGTCGTTGGCAGCAATGTTCACGATGCGGGTTGCGGCGCTCTCACCGTTGATTTCCACCTGCACCGGCAGCTCACTCACCGCGTCCGTCCCGAGGTTCGAGATGCGAACCGAGATGGCGACGCGCTCGCGCCCATCGCGATAGCTCCGCTCGAACCTCACCTCACTGATTGCCACGTTTGACGCCTCAGGATCACCCAGGTTGACCCGGGTGAGTTGCGTGCCTGGAGGCAGTAGCGCGTCAGTATCTTCGTCCCACCCCGCTCTCTGGAAGTCGCTGATGATCACTACCTCGCGACGCGGTAGCTGTGACTCCCGCAGTACCTGCTCTGCCAAGTCGATTGCGGGGCCGTACCGCGTGGCTCCATGACCCAACTCCACCCGATCCAGCACGGCCGCGAGTGCGACGGCGTCTCGCCCGTTTGGTTGCAGAGTCTCTGCGCGCTCGGCGAAGGTGACAATGGTGGCTCGATCTTCAGGCCCAAGGCCGGCCACCACGTTTCGAGCCGCTCGCAAGGCCTGTTCCCATCTGTCGCCATAGTCCATGCTGAAGGATCGGTCGAGCAGCACCACGACCTCCCTGGCGTCCACCATACTCGCACCGCCAGCCAGTGCACCGTCCACGAGTGGCCGCGTAAAGGCCAGAATGAGCATTAACAGCACCGCGGCTCGAAGTAGAAACACAAACCAATTCCGAATCTTCTGCTTACGAGTCTCCTTGTACGGGACCTTTGTCAGGAACATCAGGGACGGAAACGGAACGGCTGTCTTCTTGGTTTTCTGGGACAGATGGATCAGAATCGGCACAGCCAAAGCTGCCACACCAGCCAAGAACAGCGGAGCCAGCAATGAGAATCCCATCTACCGCACCCTACTCATCCGCTCGCGTCGGGATAAGTACTCGAACAACGCAAAGTCGATCGGCTTCGACGTGACAACTCTGCAGTAATCCACCTGATTCTGTATCAGACGATCAGACAGTTGGCTCAGGTGCTGGCCTATCAGCTCCCGGTACTGCTCACGGAGGGTTTCGGGAACCACCGGAATCCGTTCCCCCGTTTCGAGGTCCTCGAAGTGCGCCGCGTCGGTGAACGGGAAGTCAATCTCGGCGGGATCCAAAACATGGAAGACGATCACATCGTTGCCCTTGTGCCGCAGTCCCGCGATAGCTCTGACTACGGCCTCCGGTTCTTCGTATAGATCCGAGATGAGTACGCAGATGCCGCGTCGAGTTGACATCTCGACAACTTTGAGCAGCGGTTTGCTGAGTGTTCCTCCGCTGCCGGGAACTACCCGATCCAGTACATGAAGCACGATCTCGAGATGCTTTGCTGACGGCGGAACGTGTTCAACGATGTCTTCGTCAAAGGTCACTATCCCAACTCTGTCGCGTTGCCGACGGGAAAAATAGGAGAGGCAGGCCGCCAGGTATCGCGCATAGTCCAGTTTTGTGATAGGACCGCTACCGTAGTCCATCGAGCGCGACGTATCCAGCAAGACCTTGAAGTTGGTGTTGGTGTCCGCCTCGTATTCCTTGACGTAGAAGCGGTCTGTGCGGCCGAAGACTCGCCAATCCACCCTTCGTATGTCGTCGCCTGGCATATATGGCCGATGCTCGGCGAAGTCGACTGAGAGCCCGAAATAGGGAGACCGATGTAAGCCATTGATGAAACCATCGACTACCGTGCGCGCCAGCAGTTCGAGGTTCTTGATCCTGGCCAGTGTCTCCGGATGGAGGAACTGCGCGCCTCTCATAGACCCGAATGCGGTTCCGGTACGGCCTCAAGCAGCTGATCCACTAACTGGTCAGTGGTCACTTGTTCCGACTCAGCATGGAAGTTGGTAAGTATCCGATGACGGAGCACCGGCCGTGCCAACGCACGTATGTCGTCGAAGCTCACATGGTAGTTCCCGGTCATCAGAGCCCTCGCCTTGCCCCCCAACACCATGTACTGCGCGGCTCTGACGCTGGCACCGTACGAAACCCACTTCTTGACAAACTCAGGCGCCCCATTGTGGCTCGGCCGGCTCGTCCGGGTCAGGTCGACAGCGTAACGCAACACCGGGTCTGATACCGGCACCTTCCTCACCAGTTGTTGGAACGCCACGATGTCAGCACCGGTCACGGCATGGTCGAATTGATGCGACTGGATTGCAGTGGTGCTCCGGACAACCTCCATCTCTTCGTCTTCCGGTAGGTAATCCATGATGATGTTGAACATGAAGCGGTCCAGTTGGGCTTCAGGCAACGGATAGGTTCCTTCCAACTCGATAGGATTCTGCGTGGCAAAAACGAAGAACGGCTCCTCGAGATCGTACGTACGACCCTGCACCGTAACGCGATGTTCTTGCATGGCCTCCAGCAACGCAGCCTGCGTCTTGGGAGGCGTCCGATTGATTTCGTCCGCTAAAATGATGTTGGCGAACACCGGTCCAGGCATGAAGCTCATGCGCCGCTGGCCTGTATCCGGATCCTCCTGGACCAGGTCCGTTCCTGTTATGTCCGACGGCATGAGATCAGGCGTGAACTGAATCCGCGAGAATTTGAGATCCAGCACCTGCGCAATCGTGTGGATGAGCAGGGTCTTTGCCAAACCAGGCACGCCAACGATCAAGCTGTTGCCACCCACAAACACGGACAGAAGCACCTGATCGATGACGTCCTCCTGTCCCACTATCAGCTTGCGAAGCTCCTCCAATATTCTCTCTCTCCCGGCCCTGAGTCGATCAGCCAGTTCGACGTCGTCTCTGCGTTCCAGCACGGTAGCCTCTGTGTCCATGATTCCCCGGTTAATGCGTCATAGCGTAGATGATGTAGTTGATGCCCAACTTGTAGGCCTCGTTCGATAGGTCTATCGGGTACCACCCGGTGTCGGAATACTCCCAATAATCCCCGATGTCGTTGTTGTAGTTGACGATCGCCATCAACCGTTTGTCTGGATCATTGTCCTCGAACACCCCCCAGAACTCTGGGGCGACCTGATAGTACGGATGCACGTGATCCAGTGACTCAACTTCAAAGAATGAGTTGAAAATCGGGTGTGACGGATCCAATCTCACTGGCCGTGCGTCAGGCAGGACCCTGAACAGCTTGTCTTGGAAATTCTCCCAATGGTATCCGGCGAAGTCGTCGAAGATGATGAATCCGCCCTTGAGCAGGTAGTTGCGGATCCCCTCCTCCTCGGCTTCAGTCAGCGTCCAGAAGCCCGGTTCAGACAGATAAGCAACAGGATACTTGAACAGATCTGGATCATCCGCGGCGAGAATGTTGCTGCCTTCCATGTACGGCGCGATGTCAGTGAGCTCTTTCAACAACTTGAGCAAGTTCGATTCTGCGATGGGCCAATCGTGATCCCACTTCAGGTCAGGTCCACGTCGCCGTCTCCCACTCCAACCGTCCAAGGGAGCCGCGAAACTGAGGCGCACGAACGTGAAGCGTCCGTCATACGGCACGTTGAACTCCGTGAAGTCAGAGCCACCGTACCATCTCTGTGCCTCTACGGGTACCGTTGAGCAAAGCGATGCCAGCGCACAGCCAAGTCCGACACGGCAGATCCGCGAAATCACGGCCTACCTCCTCCACGTTTTGCGTGTATCTGTAGGAGCAACCTCTGCGCTTGCTCGAAGCTTGGCGCATACTCGAGGGAGCGCAGAACTTCTTGACGCGCCTCAGTCCACTCACCGGCGTCGAAGTGAGCCTGCGCTAGCTGATACAAAGCCTCCGCACGATCTACCGGATCCAATGCAACCACTGCCCTACGCTCCCGGACAGTTCCGTGGAGATCGCCGGTCGCCGCGTACAGCCCGGCCAGTCGTAAGTGCAGCTCGGCGTCGAGAGGATTTATGGTAAGGGCTTCGGTGAGCACTCTCGCTGCACCTCTCTCATCGTCCAACGTCGACAAAAGGTCAGCCAGTTCAAGCCGGGAGCCGTAGTGGCGTTCGTTGAGCGACACCATTCTCGATAGCTCGGCCACTGCCCGTCGTGTATCTCCACGTTCCTTGTGTATCTGCGCCAACAACCAATACGGGCCATCTCCCTCAGCGTAATCCGGGAATAGTGATTTCGCGCGCTCGAGGTGAGTGATGGCAGCATAGTGATCCTGCTCTTGAAACAAGACTCGCCCCATCTCCAGCTGAGCCAGGAAATCACCGGGATTGGAACGCGCCCGTCGGGCTATCTGCTCACGCGAACGCGTAGCGGCGGCCTCCGTGGGATCGTCGCTCGGCATCGCGACCATGACGCCGGAGAATTTCTCCTCGAGGAACTGCTCAAAGACGTCATCGAACTGGCGCAGATCCATGTCGAGTTCTGACTCAACCAGCTCCTTTGTAGATCTTCCCCTTGCATAGCCGTGGAGCATTTCTACCAACACGCGGTGGCCGGCCAGACGGTCGATCAGTTCACAAACGAGTGAAGCCTGGTAATAAGAGTGCCCCAATTGCCCTGGATATGAGGGCCGCATGAAGCCCTGGTTCAGTTCGCCCACTGGCAACAGTCTGCCAGATCGATAAGCCATCAGAAAACTGGGACTCACACGATTGCCCCACCCTTCCCGTGCCCGCCGCTCCTCGTAGACGGCAAGTCCCTCGGTAAACCATCGCGGTACGCGATGGCCGCTGATCTCCAAATGGAACGTGTGGGCTAGCTCGTGCCATAAGGTGGCGGCCCAATTGAACTCTCCTATTCGGCGCGCCGACGGCGAGTCCATGGCCACGACCGGCCCGAAGCTCACACCGAGAGCACCGAGTCCTACTAGGCCCACCGTGCGCACCGAGAAATCGGCGTGATGGGGGAAGACCTCCACGCGGATCGGCGTCGCCGGCCGGTGACTGTAGTCCTCGGCAAGTTTCTCGTACGCCTCTTCGGCCAGTGAAGTGAAGTAGATGGTGAGTAACCCGGATTCCTCACCGTCCATCACGAACTCGAATCGATCACTCGTCGTGACAGTGTACTGTTGCAGGTTGTCGAGTAGGTCGAGAGTGTTTTTGGTCCAGACATCGTAGGGATCACCGTCGAATGCCGTCTCGAGATTGCGCCGACCTGCATCCATGTCACCACTGCGCAGCTGGTTGATGCCAAGCAGCGCGAACCCACGCCAGCAGCGATTATCCAGTTCAACAGCCTGGCGAGCGAAGGATGCTGCTTGTTCGTATAGACGATTCCGTGCACTCGCCTCTGCCAGTACCGTGTACAGGCCGCTGAATCGTGGGTTCTGCTCCAGAATCGTGCTCGTACCGCTCCGGAAGCCACGCTCGTCACCTCGTAAGTACTTCGCCGCAGCTCTCACCGCCATAGCTTCCAGGGACATCGGGTTGATTTGGAGCGCACGCTCCACTTCCGACTCCGCCTCGCCAAACTGCTCCATTTCGAGGCTCAGCGTGGCGTTGAACAGTCGGGCACCTACGAGGTTGGGATTCACCTCGAGGCTCTGTTCGACGAGCGTTGCCGCCTCCGGTTCTCCGTTGAACCGCCTAGTACGCGCCAACCCGAGCAGTGCTCGGGGACTGTTGGGGTTCAGCTCCAGAACCTCCTTGAAGGTCGCGTCAGCCTCGGTGCCGTTGTACTTCTGGAGAAACATCTCGCCTAGTCGAATGCGCGGTTCCAGATTGCCAGGATCGGCCGCGATCGCTTCGTCGTACGCTCGCAGGGCGTCCCTGAAGAGCGCCGGCTCTGTCACGCCGAGATAGCGCACTGCGGAGGCAACCGCACTCAGCTCACCGGATGTCAACCCACCCCCTCGATTGTAGACATCGATGAACCGGTCGAACTCGGCCATCGCCTGGTCAACCTGCCCGCGGTCAAACCACAACACGGCGAGGTTGTATCGCGCCACCAGACTATCCTCAGACGCCGATGCCGCCGTGAACAACTGCTCGGCCTCCTCAATGCGACCGGTGGCATAGAGCACCTCGCCCAGCGAATTGTCCAACCGACCGGATGATGGATTCTCGCTGCGGAACTGCCGCGCCGCCCGCTCTGCTTCGTCGTAGCGACCCACTTCGCTCAGTGCAGCCACCAAGCCTCGCGCTGCCTCGGCAGATCTGGAATCGCGCCGCAGCGCCCGCGAGAACTGCGAGATCGCAGCATCGTAGCGCCCTGAACGCAGAGCCGTAATCGCCTCCGCAAGCTGCTCTTGTCCGTACGCCGAGTCCGGCGCGAGCTGAGCCGCGCCGAGCAAAATCAGGATCCAGCAAGTCCGTGACTTCACGGCCGTCTCAACACACTCTCGCGTTCCCGAATCGTCTGGCCAAGTTGGGCCAGTTCGATTAGCACCTTCTCCAACTCGTTCTCGTAGACCGCCGCTTCCATTCCCTCCTTGCGATTCCGGAGCAACAGCACCTGCCCCTCGAGCTGTGCTCTGCGGTCATACAGCGCCTTCAGCTCGGGATCGTCAGCCGCCAACAGGCTCCGGGTCGGCGCACCAGCATCCAGGAAGACCACACGAGCCAGCGCGCCGTCTCCACCCTTTGGGTCGGGCTCGGAGCTGCCGACGCCGTCTCCATTGTCATCGAGCACAGCGTGCTCCGTGAGTAGCCTCGATTGGCTATCGAAGTACCTGGCAACCTCCGCACTCGCGTAGCTGAACGCCTCCAGCACCGATACCCTTTCGTCTTTGTCTACGTCGGCGACATCCTCCGCCAGCGCCTCGATGAAGAACTCGCAGAAGATGGTCTCGTTCCGCTCAAACGGAGACTTTGTGGCTGTCACAATAGTGCGGCCAGGCGCTGACAGCGCCTCGACGAAGTCGCCGCTCGCACTCGCCGTGTTCACGAAGACGATCTTCTGCGTCTCGAACCCGCCCAGCAGACGCGCGAAGTCCTCAGCTGACATATCTGGGCCCGGCAGGCTGAGACGGGACGATTCCCCCTGATAGCTACCGTGGCCGATCAGGAACACGAATATCACCGCATCGGCCGCGGAGCGACTGGCCAGTTCGCTGAGGGCTTCGGTCACGTTCTCCTTGGTCGATTTTGCATTTATCAACGTCTGGTCTCGTTCCGGTCGCTCCGCCAAATAGATGATGTTCTCAGGAGCGACACCCATAGTCTCCCGCAGTGTGCTTACTAGACTCGTAGCCCAGTTGTAGAACTGATCGCGATGCGCATTATCTCCGCCCAGACCACTCACGATGACGAAGTGCGACTGAGCTGACGCCGGCACCGTTTGTCCGCATAACAGGATCGCACAGAGCAGCAAGAGCCTCATACCAATCCCCGTGCCTTTCTTAAGCCCCACTCGGTGGCGAGCAAACCAACCAACAGCAAGAAAACGACGGGCATATCCCAGATCTCCAGTTCCTCGTAGACTGTGGATCCACTCTCGGTGTAACGCACGTCCTCGGGTAGGCTCCTCACCGTCTCCGGAGTGTAGAACTGTCCGCCGGTTTCCTCAGCCAACCGACGCAGCAGAGACGATTTCATCTGCGCGCCGAAATACTCGTCCATCGGGTCCGTAACTTGAACGTACGTGGTCTGACTTCCCAGTTGCTCGCCCCCACGCGCGACGTCGGTTCGCACTTCGTAGAGACCCTCCTCTTCTGTTGCGAAACCCGCCAGGTACTCGCCATCGCGCTCTACCACCCATTCCATCGGTATTTCCTGGGTCGCTCCGGAGGGGCTGGTGACGCGTGCTACGACGGCGGCATCGTTCACCTTCAGGTACGTGGAGTCAACAACTTCGGCGGTTATGGTCATTTCGTCCGCGATACCGGCATGGTCGCGGGGCATGGTGAACGCAATCTGGTCCGGGACCGATTGTACCAGCCAACGGAGCAGCTGCCGCCAGAACGTCTCATGGGCAAGATCGTCGAGTGGCACGTCTGCATGCATTTGCCACAGCCACGAATCCTGGACTGGGAAGGCCAATACCCGGCCTCGACCGTAACGCTGGGCCGCGAGCACAACGAGCCCATTCATCCCGTCAGACTCTCCCATCAACAGCGTGCTGGCACCGGGTTTCGTCTCGGTTATCGGATTCAACGTCGAAACAGGTGGAAGCTCCAACCAACGCGCCGCCGATTCATCTGGGCTGCCCTCGATCTGCGTAATCGGATGCGTGCGTCCGAACGGAGTCAACCGCACGTTGACTTCGCGAAAGAAGGGCTCCCCCTCCACATCCGAAGCTTGAGACAGTACCACTGGTAAGACGCCAGCTACCGGCGTATCGGCATATCCGCCCTCTGCGAACGCGCGCCTGCCACCCAGCATCAGAAGTCCCCCACCTCGCTGGCCGACAAACTCCGCAATTGCCTGAAGCTGGTCATGAGTGAAGAAGCTGGCTTCGATGCTCCCCAGTATCAGCGCACGATATTGGAACAACTCCTCACGAGTCTTCGGAAAGCCCCCCAACAGTTCGTCAACGTCATCCACATCGAGACGAAGGAACTTGTTCTCCGCGGTACGCTGAAGGGTGACGACCTGCAGGTTATCGTCCTCAGCGATTGCTCGTCTCAAGAACTTCACTTCGAATCTGGGTTCGCCCTCGAAGTAGAGGATCTTCTCTCTTCGATCTCGTACCTGAACCAGCGCTTCTCTCGTGTTGTTCTCGATGACCAATTCGCCCTGCTGAGGAACAATGTGGAACCGGTACAGTCGGGGGCCCGACTCAGCGGCCGTGAAATGAGCGCGTACCGTCGTGACCTCACCTTCTCGGGGAAGAGTGACCTCCTGAGTGCTCAGTATACGACCGGCATCTTCGACATTGAGCGTTACAGTCTCACCTTGGAATCCCGAGTGTACGACCATGACTTCGACCGCGACCGAGGAACCGGTGAGCACGGCTCGGGGCAATTCGATGCGCGACACCTCGATGTCGCGATCGAAGCGCTCGCGTCCCAGCCCAATCGTGTGAACCGGAATACCACTTCCCCTCAGCTGGAGAATGGCATCAGAGATGGGACGGTCCGAGTTGTCGGCCCCGTCGCTCACGACCACCAACCCGGCCAACGGAACTGCGGATAGCTCCCCATGCACGCGTGTCAGGGCGTCACCGAGTCGGGTGTGCCTACCGCTGAACGCGAGGTTCTCGACGCTAGCGACACGGTCCACTGCATCAGAAAAACGGAAGAAGCGCAACTTGAACCGCTCAGCCAGGGCATTCAGCAGCTCACCGCCGTCGGGGTCGAGCTCGTCGAGTACGAAGTCGCCGCGCACAGTCCCGTCGTCGGCGATCTGCATGCTGCGGGAATCGTCCACCAGAATGCCGAGGAAGTTCTCCAGCGGCACGACAGTGGCCAACACCAAGATCGGCCGCGCCAGGCAAAACAGAAGCACTGCCAGCACCGCAACTCTGAGTGTGAGCAGTGCAGCCCTGTCCACGGCACCTATTCTGCCCCGTGCCCGCAGGTAGGTGAGCAGCGGAATCCCCGCCAAAAGGAGACCCAGCAACAACAGCACCAATAGCGGCCACGGCGCGCCGAATTCGAAGTCGCCGCGCTCAAAGACAACCGGTCGGTACTTGAACAAGAACTCGAACACGGAGTTCACGAATGCGCCCATCTAATGACTCATTCCATATACGATCATGTTGACGCCGAGCTTATATGCGAAATTCGAAAACCGCCAAGGATACCATGGATCCTCGGCCCATTCCCAGGCATCTCCGAGGTCCGTGTTCCAATTGATGACCACCATGAGTCGGCCCATTTCGTCGAAGATCCCTCGCAACGCGGGCTCGTAGCCGTCTTGCTCCCAGGTCCGGCCTCCCATGGTGCCTTGTCGCACATTCGGCACCTGTAACAGCTCGTCGATCTCATAGAACGACGACCGAATCGGATGATCCGCAGGCAGGTCGACGATGGCGTAACCTGGCAGCACTCGCGATATCTCTGACTCGAAGTTGGCCCATTGATATGAGCCCCAGAAATCGTCGATGACGAGGAACCCACCGGCGAGCAGGTAGCTCCTCAGACCCATCACCTCAGACTCAGAAAGCGCCATGTATCCCACTTCGAGCGCGTAGAGAAACGGGTACCGCCGCAGGCCCGGATCATCGAGGCGCACCGCGTTCTCGAGTCCGTAGGCGTCGATATTGGTGAGACGAGTCAAGCCGATCAGAAACTGCACATCGGCCTTGGGATAATCGACTGCCCAACTCGGGTATCTCCTGCCCCGGCCACGGTACACGGCGCGGGTGAAATAGAACGCGTGTCCCGCCGCGGGAGCCGAAGCTTGACTCGCCTCATCCTGACCTTGCAGCCGATTCTGCGCAGCCGCCAGAGACCCACTGCCAGGGAGTCCCGCGCCAGCGGTAAGTCCAACTGCTGTTGCACCCACCATGATTGCGGACGCAGCAATGGTGAAGAGCCTCATCTGTGGTCCGGTTGAGTGACCCTCGACTGATCTAGTCAATACAGGAGGCAGAGGGGATTGGTTCCCGCATTCGCACAAGGCGTTTATGCTTTGTTTCCCCGGACTATCTCCTCTAGGCATTCGCCGGGACAGATGCTGCCCCGCAGATACTCGATGAGTCTGTTTGGTAGCGCCCGGATTCTTCCTTCAATCGCTGAGTCCAGACAGGCCCCGGCTTCGTCAAACACTGTTCGCACGTTAGCGACCGATACCGGTCCGGGCAGAACGATGCCACCAACGTGTGAGCATACGCTCCTCAGGTGCTCGAGGGCCTTGATGGCCCCAATGCTCCCCGCTGCAACTCCCAGGAGCGCGATCGGCTTACCCGAGAGCGCCGACGGAAAGCTGAGGTTGTCGATTATCAACTTGGTTACGCTGCTGTAGCTGCCGTGATACTCGGGGGTGGCAAAGATGACACCATTCGCTGATGAGACTTTTCTGCGCATTCCGTCTAGCCCGGGGCTTTCCTGGTGAATTCCCGGCAAGGGTAGTACAAGGTCGGCCGGGTCAATGCGCTCACATCCAACGTCTGCCATGTGGCTCAATTCATCTTCCGCAAGAGCAACTGCCTTACTGGTGTAGTTGCCACTCCTCACGCTACCTATGATTACAGCTATCCGAGTCATTCTGTTGTCCATCAGACATGATCCCTTGTCGAACGGGCGCAGTGTGCTTTGAGTGGGGACGAACGGTAACTAGGGGCGGAACGCCAGACCCTTCCGCTGAGCCACGCAAGGTACGGTCCTGGCCTTACGATCGCCACCCTGGAGCAGCTTGCTCTCGACTCAAAGCGACAATAGCGCTGGCAAATCCCGAACGGAGTCGATCACGTGATCCGGCTTTGTGCTCGCGATAGCGAGGTCTTCATCGCGATACTTGCCGGTACGCACTAGCACAGCCGAGGCAGAGACAGCCTTTGCACCAACGATATCAGTAGTCAGGTCATCACCCACCATGATCACGTCGCTCAAGTCGCACCCCATAGACGAAGCTGCAGTTGCAAAGAACTCCCTGCTCGGCTTTCCTACGGTCGTGGCAACCCGACCCGTGCTGTACTCGAGCGCTGCCACGAATGCGCCGGCGTCCAGAGTCATTCCAGTCTCAGTTCGCCAAAATGGATTCTTGTGTATCGCGACGAGATCGGCTCCCTGCAGCACCCAGCGGAATGCCTGATTCAGAACGTCAAACGTCCACTCGCCGCCCAGGTCGCCCACGAGCACAGCCTCGGGCCGCTCCTCATCAAGCGTCACAGCCGAAAGGTCTTCTAGTGCCGTCTTCGGTACCAGCACCGCCGCACGTCTGACTCCTCGGTTCTGAAGCCACAGCGCGGCACCATATGTGGCCGTATACATCTCCTCGAGTCTTGCTGCGATGCCGTGTTCCTCCAAGCGTTGGAGCACCTCGGCCCTGGAGTTGCGCGATGTGTTGGTCAAGAACCGGATGGGATAACCGCCCTCTCGCAGCGCATTCACGGCCTCAGGTGCGCCGGGAATAGCATGGCCGGCGTCGTATATCGTTCCGTCGAGATCGAGCAGAACACCTTTGGTCTTGGAATTCACCAGGCTAGCTCTCCCAATTCACCCGAGTAGAAACAGAGCGGCGAGACTCAGAATGGCCGACGCCGCGGCAGCGGCACCAACACTGACTTGCGACCTGGTCTCACCCTCGCCATCGCGGCACCCGAGAGTATGCTGAATCCAAGGTAAGAAGACTGTTTTGAGCCGCCAATAGACACGGTATATTCAGGCGTCAAGCCCAACCCGTCACGCACAGCGGAACGTATGCTATGTCATTCAAAGCGATTGTGGCAGGGGTCGATGAATCTCCCGAAGGGGCCTGGGCGGCAACTGTTGCCTGGAACATCGCCCAACTTGCTGGGGTGCGTTGTCACCTAGTCCATGCAACTAGGCAGCTGGCGGACTTCCCCGAGTGGGTCGAACCACACGTGAACAGGGAAGAGCTGTCTCGAAACCTCACCCGGTCGACCCATGAACGGCTGGAGCAGTTCTTGACCGGAAACGTGCCGTTTGAGGCGCTGGCCCACCTCGAAGTGAATCTGGGAAGGCCCAAAACCGTGCTTCCGCGAGCTGTGGAGCAACACGGTGGTTTTCTACTCGTACTGGGAGGCAAACATCACACTGCGATGGGAAGGTGGTTAGGGGGAAGTACAGCTCTACACGCCGCCCAGACCACCGATGTTCCGACACTGATAGCGATCCCGTTCGAGAAGAGCATTGAGCGCGTGCTCGTCACGGTCGACATGTCACACGCGGCTGGTCGGGCAGTCGAGGAGGGAATGCGCTTCGCGAAGCTATTTGATGCCCAGGTCAAGGTCCTCCACGTCATCGAGCCGATGCCAGATATTCCGAGCTACACGATCGATATCGAGAGCGAGCGGCACTTTGCTATGGGCAAAGAACATTTCGAGCTCTTCATTGCACCGTTGAAACAGGATCAGCCGATCGACCTAGAAGTCGTGGCTGGTCCAGTGGAGAGATCTATCGCGCAGCAGGCTAAAGCCTGGAACGCAGATGTAGTGGTGGTCGGGTCCCACGGGAAGGGATGGGTAGAACGGCTGCTGCTCGGGAGCACCGCACGAAGACTGATAAACGACCTACCGGCATCGCTGCTTGTGGTGCCCGTTACGGAACCAGCGTAGCAGTATCCAAAGGTGGGCTGAGGAGATCGATCGCTAGGCCGGCGGCAGCGGAGCCAGACTAGTCAAGGTCGCCGCGTCGATCTCGTGGCCACCATCGAAGCGTACGGTCGTAACTCTGAGCCCATGTTCCTGTGCCTGGCCGGCCTGCTCCTTGACGGCGCCATACCGCACGATCCGGTCTCGTTCCCCGACTACATAGAGAAGTTCGGTATTACCAAGTCGATTGCGCAGCTGATCAAGCCGCAACTCAGGCGGAAGGAGCCCACCCCACACTAATAGTCGATCCACCCTGACTCCGCCATTCGCGACCCAGCGACCTGCCGCCGCCGCACCCTGAGAAAAGCCAAGCACTGTGACCCGCAGACCGACTCTCTCCACTTGCTGCAACACGTGGTCGTGTACCAGATCCAGATACCGGACGTAGTCGTCGATCTCAGCCAGGCGGTCTTCCCGAGTCATCCAGCTCGCTCCGACGGTACCGGACGCGTGGTCCGTGTAATACCGTGACAGTCCCTCAGGAGCGACAATCAGACGGGCACTTCTGTCCAGCACCGCGAACTGCTGAATGAAGCTGGCAGCCAGAATCCCGTAGCCGTGAAGCACAAACCAGAGCTCGCGTACGGTCGCGTCGATCTCACCCAACGTCACATAGCGAGCAGTTCTGGGAACAGAGATGTGGTGGCGTTTCACTGGGAGACTGCCCGGGTTAAGGCTGTTCTGATCGACGCGATGTCATCCGGCCCCGTCCTGCAGCAGCCTCCGATGAGCGCTGCACCTAGATCGAACCACCCGACGGCGGCCGCACCGATGTCATAACGATGGGCCTGCCCTGCCCACTTCTTCCCTATTGCATCCCAGCCCTCCCCGGAGTTGGGGTAGACTATGATCGGCTTGTCGGTCAGCATTCGTAGCTGGCGTATCGTTGCCGGTACGAGATCAGGTGATACACAATTCACCCCCAGTGCCGATACTCGGTCTAACCCGGTCAACTCCCCGACCGCCAATTGCAGTCGGGTACCGTCTCTCAGGTGCTCCGCATCGCCACAGCTGAAACTGACCCACGCCGAGGTGTCACCCGGTTCGCTGAGCAACCGCGCCAGAGCCGTCACTTCCGCGCCTGACGGTATCGTCTCGCACGCGAGGATGTCTGCGCCGCTCTGTCCGAGAAGATGCCATCGATCCCGATGGAAATCGTACAGGTCGGATTCAGCAACATCATATTCACCCGTGTACTCTGATCCGTTGGCTAGGCACGCGGCGTAGGGACCTATGCTCGCGGCCACAAGGGGACGCAGCCGCCCGGCCCTATTCGGCGCTTCACTCCAGAATTCATCGCGAGCCTCAGTTGCGAGCTGCACCGAGAGCCTCAACAGCTCAGTCGCCTTCAGGTACGGCAGGCCGCGCCGAGCGAAGCCGGGTATCGTGGCCTGGTAGCTAGCGCTGGTAACGCAGTCGGCTCCAGCACGAAGGTATGCGAGGTGTACCTGGCGAATGGCCGCAGGATCGTCGACCAGCAATCGAGCGGACCAAAGACGGTCAGACAGATCGCAGCCGCGTGATTCCAGCTCGGTGGCCAATCCGCCGTCGAGCACGAGGAAGCGCTGATCGCGGAGGATGCTCCGGATCGGGTCTAGGCTCACCGTCCCCGGCTCTATACGCGTCTAGTCACGGCTTGTGTGGAACGGCCACCGGATCACCCACCGCAGGGCGCACGCCATGGCGGTCCAGCGCCTCATATAGGGCAGGCAACCGTGTCTCGACTATCTCGTTGATGCCCAGGATCAACCCAGGAGCTTTCTCCCAGACTCGATCGATCTGGAAAGCCTGGTCCGCTGTCGGCGCCGAAGTGGACCCCTCAATGGACCCCGAAATCCTCGCGTCGCGCTCAACTTGGCGCAGGTCCTGTCGCAGACTGTCTATGTCGCTACCGAGGTCCTCGGCAGCAGAGACCAGAGAATCCGGCACGCCTTCGGCGTCTTCGAGAAGTGTCTCAATGTCGGACACGAGCCGGTCCAATCGAGTGACCGTTTGCGTGGCTTCCCGCAGAGCCTTGTTGAGCGTATTCAAGCTTTCCAGTGCGGCTTGACGCGCCTGTAGCTCTGTCTGCGCGACGCTAATGCGTGGGTCACCCGCGACCACGAAATCGCTTGTGAGAATCTCATCGGCAATGTTCAATCGAGCCGCGTAGCTTCCCGGCATCACCGGCGGCCCGCGGGGAGCCTGGGAGAATCCTCCCTGACCGGCCTGCTGGTCTTCGAACGGAGGAGCGGCGCGCAGATCCCAAGTGACCTCGTGTAGCCCCGACTCGGAGGCGGCCTTCAACTCCCTGACGACCGTGCCGCTGCCGCTTATGATCTCCAGCGCCACCTGGGCGCTGTCTCCCACAACCTCCTCTCCCAGATAGTACCTAATGACTGCACCACTCGGTGGATTCGGCGCGGAGTAGTTCGCACCATGAAACGGCCAGCCACCCGACAGAGACCGCATGGTGACGTCTCTGACGTGGAAGAGGTGGGCAGGTTGGGCGAGCAATTCCGGACCAATTTCCTCTAGCGGACCAATGTCGTGCAGGATCCAGATGCTACGGCCGTGAGTACCCAGAATGAGATCGCTGTCTCGCGCGTGGATCACGATGTCATCTATCGGCACCGTGGGCAGGTTTGCCTTTAGCCTGGTCCAAGAACCACCCCGATCGATAGACAGATACAGGCCGATCTCGGTACCCAGGAACAGCAGGTTTGCATTGCTGTGATGTTCAGCGATGACATTCACCGACCAACCGTCTGGAAGCCCAGTCGTGATCTGGCCCCAGTCCTCCCCGTAGTCCTCGCTGACATAGACATAGGGCCGGTAATCGTCGTTGCGATGCCCGTCGCTCATTTGCTCACCAGGTGCGCTCGGAGGATCACCGAAGCGCCGTGTCGGGTCTCGCGCATCGGCCTCGACCACGGCGTAGATCAGGTTGCCGTCGCCACGGTAGAAATCCAATCCGATGC
>JBDHHP010000006.1:0-131149 GCA_039589275.1 Gemmatimonadota bacterium
GGCCAGCTCGTATCCTGAGACGAACGCCGATTGGAGTGTGTTGATCGCACCGTTGCGCCAGATCGTGATTGATCCGTTTGGCCGCAACGCGTCCATGCCACGTTCCCTGCTCTTGCTGAACGGCGCCATTGCATTCGTACTCCTCATTGCGTGCGCCAACATCGCCAACCTCTCCTTGGCTCGAAACCTCCACAGGCGGCGCGAGTTAGCTGTTCGAGCCGCACTTGGGGCGGGGCGTTGGAGACTAGTGCGCCAACTCCTGACCGAGAGCTTGACTCTGTCAGCAATCGGAGCGGCTTTGGGAGTGGTCGTTGCACACTGGGCCATCTCATTCGTTCTATCCCACGGTCCTGCTCTGCCACGCAACGGCGAGATCTCTGTTGACATCCGCGTGGTGTCGTTCGCTGCAGTGCTGGTCGCTCTGACCACCGTGGCAATCGGAATTCTACCGGCCTTGCGCGGTGCATGTACGAGGGCGGTCGACCTCAAGGAAGGCGCACAGGGCGCACTAGGCAGACGCGGCGGAAGGCGCCTGCGATCGGGCCTGGTCGCCGCCCAGGTTGCAGTGGCGTTGCTCCTACTGATTGGTGCTGGCCTGTTGGTGGAAAGCCCGCGTCAGATGCAAAGGGTGGATCCGGGCTTCAACCTGGACCGGCTGCTTGTTCTCCGCACCCAGGCCCCGTCGCCGCCCTATTCTTCAGACGAACAGTTGACAGAACTACACAGGCGACTCGCCGGGGTAATCGGAGCGGCAACAGTGAACCATGTACCTGGTGGTGGCATGGTCATCAGTCCGCTCGCATCAGCACGCTTGGATACGGCTCTGTCTGTGACCCTCCGTATGGCGTCACCGGACTACATCGAAACCATGGACATCCCCATCCTCGAGGGTCGCGGCCTGACAGAGGAGGATGTCTCCCCTTGGAACGGTGCGCTGCTCGTGAACAAGAGGCTCGCCGACTTGCTGGGTCGGCCGCTCGGAGAACGCGTGGCGGTCTACAGGCAGAGACCAGGACCGGACTTCGGTGAAGTCCTGGACGGCATCGTTGTTGGAGTCGTAGGAGATGTTCTTGGGTCGCTCGCGCAGTCAGTCGCTCCATACACGGTGTACGCACCCGATGCTCAGAATCCCTGGCAGAGCGCCACCCTGGTGGCGCGCACTGACGCCGCCGTAGAGAACCCGGCTTCGTTGGTCCGCGCAGCTGTGCAAGACGTGGACCCGAACCTGCCGGTTGCGGGACTGTGGACCATGAGAAGCCAGCTGCACAGATCCCTAGCGCAACAGCGCTTCGCCGTGCAGTTGATGGGAGCGTTCGCTGGAGCGGCACTCTTCTTGGCAGCGCTTGGTATATATGGGGTCCTGGCCTACCTGGTGCGGCAGCGCGCTCGGGAGATCAGTCTGAGGATCGCGCTGGGAGCGCGTCAAACCGACGTCGTGCGACTCGTCATGCAAGGCGCCATGATCATCCTTGGCGTCGGCGCACTCTCGGGCCTGGTCGCCGCCGTCGCTCTCACCCGAGTAATGTCATCGCTCCTGTTCGGCGTCTCAGCCACCGACCCGACCACTTTCTTCGCCGTGACCTGCGTTCTGATACTCGCAGGGATCGTGGCCAGTTATCTACCAGCTAAGCGGGCCGCGACCCTTGACCCAATGCAGGTACTACGGGAAGAGTGAGGGCGCAGGATCCAGGGCCGAGCCTGGTTTTATTCGTTTCCCTGCGGTGGCGGGATGTTGATCATCAAGTGAGCACCCGGTGTACCCGGATGCATCAGCCAAGGCCGGTCGCGGGCCGGCGAAGTTGAGATCCCAGTCGATTGCTCAGTGGCATACGGCACGTAGACAACTTGAAGTCGCCACGCTCCAGGTATGGTGCCGGCCTCATAGTCAAAGCCGCGGTCATCAGCGTTGCTCAGAGAGTAGAGCGACCGGGCCTTATCAGGCCATTCCAAAGCACCCGCCTCGATCTCCGCAAACCGCATCGCACGAGACTCGTTTCCGTCCTTGCCTTGAGCTCTCAACTCCCGTCCCCGCGCCATGAACGGTCCCAGATCCTCGTGATAGCACGCCACGTGAAAGCCTGTGCGTCCCGGGTCGTCGGCCAGACAGATCATGGAGTTGTCGCCTTGACGGATTCTCTCCAGCTCCGTGCCTGCAAACACCATCACCGTGGCACCCTGACGCATCGATTCAGGAAGCGGGCTGACCGCTTCCGCAATCATCTGGTCGTTCGTCTTTTGCGCCACCGACGTAATGGGCAGCGACGCGCACAAGGCTACGGCAAGGGCAACTCTGTTCATCGGTCACTCCACCAAAGATGAATCGAGCAACCTAGCGGGTAGGGCGGTATGGCGGTAGCGCGGGAAGGCGGGAAGGCGGTAGGATCACCACACCAGCCGCACGGCCATCATGAGCAAGGCTACGCTGAGGACCAGTCGGATTGGCCTTTCACCTCCTTTGACGGAAACGTGTGTCGCAACGACCCCTCCGATGGAGTTGCCCGCTGCAAGTGCGAGGGCGATGGTCCAGGCAACGTTGCCTGTGATCAGGAAGACTGCTAGCGCAGGTACGCTGAAGATGAGAATGATCAGGACTTTGTGCATGTTCGTCCGCACCAGGTCAAAGCCAAGCAGCTTGTGCAGCACGACCATGAGTAGGAAACCGACGCTGGCCTGGATGAAACCTCCATAGAACCCAATCGCAAAGAACGCCACAAACGCCAGTAACCGTGACGTACGCGGCATCACGTCTGATTCGCTCTTGCGCCGGCCCGGTATCACAAGTCCTGCCACGGATACCACCAATACCGCAGCAAGGATGGCGCGAAACAGATCTTCGCAAATCGTTGTTGCCACGAACGCTCCGAGTATGCCGCCCGGCACAGTTGTCAAAGCGAACGACATTCCCTTTCGCCAGTCACTAAATCCTTGTTGGCGAAAGCTGACGAACGCTGCGAGGTTCTGGGCCAGAATTGCGACACGGTTGGTGCCGTTGGCGACCGCGACTGGCAGACCCAAGAAGATGAGTATGGGTAGCGTTAGGAGAGATCCGCCGCCGGCCATGACGTTCAGGAAGCCGGCGACAATACCGATTGCGAATACACCGAGATGGAGCAACACTCGAAGCTAGAGTTTATTCTCCAGCATCTGCCTGAGTATGAGAGCTATATCAAATATCAGGAGAGTGACAGCCCAGTTGAGCAACTGCCGCGGGAACACGGTCGTTAACGGAATGCTAGCTCCGAAGGCATTCAGGAGCTTCTCTACTAGCGCCAGACCGAACACGAAGAACGCCGCAGCGAGAAAGACTGGAGCCGCAAACACCTGCTCTTTCCTGTCGTTCTGCTTCATCTCCACCTCCTACTCCTGGCCAGAGTCGTTGTCCTCTAATGCGGCCACGGCATCAGCCGCCTCTTGGATCGGTGCACCGAAGCCCCGCATGGCAAATCCCTGGCCGATGAGGGCACCCACCAATGTCGGCATCATCCAGGCAAATCCGGCACTAGCCAGCGGAATCCGCGCTATCGCTTGATTGGCGAACTCGATCGGCAGGCCGGCCGCGGCAAGGGCGTCAAACACGCTCGTGCAAAGGGATCCAACCACGGCACCAGCATAGACCGCGCGATTCCTGACGCCGAGCATCGTCAGGATGATCAAACCTATTGCGACCGGATACGCTGTAACCAACAGGGGCACCGCTACTTGGACTATGGTCGTCACCCCGACAGTGGCAAATACTCCACTGAACACAACGGTGGCAACGCAGATGGCTTTGTAACCGACCTTGCCACGTGAGAGCGAGCTGAAGTAATCGCCCACGGTAGCGGTCAGGCCGATGGCGGTGGTGAGACAGGCAAAGCCAACCGCCAGACCTAGGGCCACCTTTCCGCTGCCCCCGAGCAGCCTCTGAGCGATGTTCACCAGCAGGTCGGTTCGTTCGATGTCCTGCGGGTAGAGCGACCCAGCCGTCGCGCCCAAGTACATCAGCCCACCATAAACCAACCCTAACCCAGTAGCGGCAATCAACCCGGCAAACGACGTCAGCTTCACTTGGTCAGACACACTCCTATATCCCTTGAACACCAGGGCCGCGATCACAATCTCGGCGAATACGATCGACGCCAGGGCATCCATCGTTTGATAACCTTCTCGGAAACCCCGACCAAATGGGCCGGTGATCTCCGTCTCGACACTGGAGCCAAGCGGCGTCAGCACTCCTTTGATGATGATCCAAGCCAGAGTCACGAGCAGAAACGGCGTCAGGAATCTTCCTATCCTGTCGACCACGGCGGCGCGGTTCAGTGCGAAGTAAAGAGTGATTCCGAAGAAGACCAGAGAAAAGACGGCGGGTGGGAAGCTGGCAGAAGCCGGACGGACACCGAGTTCGAATGCGGTGGCGCAAGTCCTTGGGATCGCCAGCAGCGGGCCGATCGCCAAAATGACCACGATGCTCAGGACTCTCCCGAACACTGGATTGACCCTGCTGCCCAGGTGTTCCACCGTGCCGCCCGCACGTGCTGCCGCCATGATCCCCAGCAACGGCATGCCAATGCCGGTTATGAGGAAGCCGACGAGCGCATACTTCCATTGGGTGCCGGCCATCAGACCCATAAAGGGTGGGAAGATCAAATTGCCCGCCCCGAAGAACATGGCGAACAGGGCTACACCTACGACCAGGGTGTCGTTCGTCTTTTTGTTCATCAGCCTGTCTCGCTAGAAAGCTCGCAGGTAGCGTCTCATCAGTGCGCCGCTTTGATGGCGGCAACTCCTCTTCCCGCGTTGATATGAGAACGAGCGGGTAGCAACGACCCGCTCGTTTCCTAAAGTATGCCAATTCCTCCATCTGCCAAGACAGTTGCTCAAGACGTCAAGTTATCTGGAGCACCTTGTGTGTCTGCAGACTGAACCGCCATTTGGGGTTCGCAAGGCAGTACCTCAGCGCAAGCTGGGTGTTGCGGTTCAGATCTGGGCCATCCATTGGCTGGAGGAAGTAGTAGCCGAATGCATGGTGTTCAAAGTCCTCCGGGCGTAGTCCCTCCTGAGGAAAGACCACCTTTAGTTCATCGCCGGACGTCTGCTCCAGCGGCGCACCCGCCTTCGGACTAACACATATCCAGTCAACACCGACGGGAACTTTCATCGTGCCGTTGGTTTCAACCGCAACCTCGAATCCGCGACCATGTAACCGGTCAATCAACGGCCGATTCAGCTGGAGTAGAGGCTCGCCGCCAGTGCAGAATACATAGCGATGCTGCCTGACGCCGGCCGGCCAGACGGCCTCAACCGCGGTGGCAAGCGCTCCAGCCGACTCGTACGAGCCACCGCGGGGACCGTCGGTTCCCACGAAGTCGGTATCGCAGAACCGACAGATCGCCTTGTCACGATCCTCTTCCCTGCCTGACCACAGGTTGCAACCAGCAAACCGCAAAAGCACTGCCGGACGACCGGTTCTCGCCCCTTCGCCTTGAATCGTGTAGTGAATTCCTTTCACGGCGTAGGTCACGCGCTGCCCTGCCGTCGCGAGACATACTCCATAGGATCGGTCAGCCCGGCCTCTGCAAACCCTCTCAGTCGCAGCAGGCATGCGTCACATGCGCCGCATGCCGCGCCGGTGCTCGAGGGATCATAACAGGAAACCGTGAGCGAAAAGTCGACGCCAAGGTCAACACCACGTTGCACGATCTCCCTCTTGGTCATGCCAATCAGAGGTGTATGGATCTGCAGATGCTGGCGCCCTTCGACTCCCGCCTTGGTCGCCAGATCAGCCATCTGTTGGAAAGCCCTGATGTACTCCGTGCGACAGTCAGGATATCCACTGTAATCGAGAGCGTTGACCCCAATGAAGATGTCCGCGCACCCCAGCACTTCTGCCCAAGCCATGGCTAGCGACAGGAAGACGGTGTTTCGAGCGGGCACATAGGTGATCGGAATGCCGGCCTCGAGCTCATCCACTGATCGGGACTTGGGAACTGCCATGTCTCCAGTCAACGCCGAGCCACCGAACCTGGCGAGGTCGACTTCCAGTACAACGTGCTCCGCGACGCCGAGTTGCCGGGCAACCCGCTGCGCCGCATCGATTTCCAACTTGTGCCGCTGTCCGTAACGTAGCGTTAGCGCATAGGGCTCGAATCCCTTCGCCTTCGCTATTGCCAATGTGGTTGACGAGTCTAACCCGCCACTCAACAGCACCACAGCCCTCCGTTTCACGTCGCTCATGACTGTGCCGGTCGATCAGGCTTCTCGTACCGCTGTCGCAACGATGCCGATTCCGCCACGCACGTTCTGAGTCACCCTCACTGCGACCTTTTTCGGGGCTATCGCATAGACCACGTCGTCGGCGATACGTGCGGCTACGGCTTCGTAGAAGGCACCCTCATCGCGATAAGACCAGAGGTAGTATTTGAGAGCGCGCGACTCAATGCACAGGTGCTGCGGCTGATACTCTATCGTCACCGTGCCGAAGTCAGGTTGCCCAGTTAACGGACAGAACGAAGTGAACTCCTCGGTCGTGAGACACACGTTGTCCACGGTAGGAGCTGTAAAGGCCGCCTCCTTCAGGTACTCTCGCGCCTCGTCAGGACCTTTGGGCCTGGGAAGCGGACCGCGAGCGGGGACCTCGGACGGATTCTGAGTCATGCCAAACCCCTCATCTCAACGACAGATTCGCCAACCTCTCAACTATGAGGTCCTGTACATACTCCACCGGCCGCACCGGCGTGTCGAAGTTGTTCGCAATGACACTGAACGCCAGCATTCCTCCATCCGCAGTGCGTACATAACCCGATAAGGCACGAGCGTTCGAGATGAAACCGGTCTTGGCGCGTGCGTTGTTCTCTGCCCGGGTGCCTTTCATGCGGCGCTCAAGGGTCCCGTCGACGCCGGCTACCGGCAGAGCATCATAGAACACATCAGACTCCGGGTGGCGCGCCATGACGCGCAACAGCCTCACAACGGCCTCAGGCGCCAAGTAGTTGTAGCGGGACAAGCCCGAGCCATCGTAGTAGACGTATGAATCGTCGGGGATGCCCCACGCTGTGAGTGTACTCGACACCGCACGCCGACCTGCGTTGATACTGCCTTGATCCGCATCCACTGCACCAAGATACCGCAGCAGCATCTCGCCAATCTGATTCTGGCTCTCTTTGAGAAATGGCTTGAGGATTTCTGCCAGTGTAGCAGACTCGTGTACAAACAGCGTGGTTCGTTCAGTACACTCTTGATCCATGTTATCCCGGTCCAGCGGTTGACCATCGACCACAATGCCTCGTGATTCGAGCGTTTCCCTCAACACCGTGACGAAGTACATCGTGGGATCGTGGGGCGCGATGTACTGTACGACCGAGTCGGCTCCAATCCATATTACGCCACTCACCTCCGCCTCATTGGAGAACGGGCGTCGCGAGCTTCGTATGCTCGCACCAGTGCTGTCTTCAGTGCTGGTAACCGCGTAGTGGACATCCAAATAGTCAGTCTCAGGCTGTGCGCGGACCGACGCAGCGGAGCCAACTGAATCGCCCGGTCTGACAGTGAAGCGAACTGCGCTCTCGTTGAACAAGAGGGCTCCGATCTCCGCTGCATAAGCCGCGTCCAGGTAATCCCAAGCCCAACCCGGTCCGATGTGTACGTCATCGAACAGGTCGTCATCTCCAACCACGTTGCCAGTGATGCGCTGAATACCTCGACCCAGCAGGGAGTCCACCCAAGAGCGCAACACCCGTAGTTCGTCGCCCCCGTTGAACCGAGCTGAGATCGATGGGTCACCGCCACCGATGATCATTAGGTCGCCCTGCAACACCCCGTCTTCGGCGATAACGCCGCAAGCAGCTATCCGCGTGTTGAATCGATGCTGCGCTCCCAATCGCGAGAGCGCGACCGCACCCGTCACCAGTTTCATATTGGAGGCCGGCATGAAGAGCTTTCGCTCGTTTCGGCGGTAGAATACCTGGCCTGTCTCCACCGACTGGATCATCACGCCCCAATGTGCATTGTGGAATGCGGGATCTGCGAGTATCTGATCTAGTTCCACTCGCAACATCTCGAGGGGCCGCGCGTCTGTCGGTTCAACCGTATTCGAGCTGTGCGTGGAGCACGCAGCTAGCGCAAGCGCACAGCTAATCGCTGTGCCGCCGCCGATCTTGCCCATTGCTCTCATATGCCCGCGTCTCCCAATGATTTCTGTCTACTGCTCATCCTGCCCCGCTATCTGTCTCTCTCCACTCCCTTCACGTACTTGTCGTACCACGCTAGATATCGCTCAAGCCTGTCCTTCTGGTACGAAGGCACGCGCAAACCGTGGGACTGCCCTGGGTACACGACCAGCTGAGTCTCACGCCCCAGCCGACGTAGCGCCTGATACAGTTGCTCGGAGTTCTGGATTGGCACGTTCCAGTCTTGCTCTCCGCCCATGATCAGGGTCGGAGTGACGATATCCTCGACTCGGTTGAAAGGCGAGATTCTCTCCCAGGCTTCGCGGTTCTCCCAAGGTAGGCCCAGTTCCTTTTCCCATTGAAGCTGGTAGTGATCACGGCCGTAATTGGCTACGTAGAGCACCTCGCTCGCTCCGGTGATAGCTGCCTTGAATCGGCTCGTCTTCGTGATCACATGATCGGTTAGGATTCCTCCGTACGACCACCCACCCACTCCCAGCCTATCTGGATCCGCGTACCCCTGCGAGATGGCGTAATCGACCCCAGCAATCACGTCTTCGTAATCCTTGTTCCCCCAGTCGGCCCACAACGCCACAGAAAACTCTTGCCCATATCCCGACGAACCCCGTGGGTTGGTCATCACTACCACGTATCCGTTGGATGCAAACAGCTGCGCGTCGAAGCTGAAGCTGTGGCTGTACTGCGATACGGGGCCGCCGTGAATGCGGAGCAACGTTGGGTAGAGCATCGAATCGTCGTAACCGGGCGGCAGGTAGATGAACCCCTCGATCTCCGTGCCATCCGGGCTCGGGAACTGAACGTTCTCCACGTCAGCCAATCGCACTGACGACAGAAACTGCTGATTCACCGTGGTGAGCTGTCGCAGTTCATCACGCTGTAACACGAACACCTCACTCGGCAGATCGACCCTGCTCACCAACGCCACCGTGAGTCCTCCAGGTCCGAAATCAAATGACCGTGCGCTGAGCGGGCCTTCGATCGGCCGCCTGACCCGGCCGTTCGACACGTCGATACGCGCCAAGTGGTTCTCGCCGCTGTCCTCGACACCAACGTAGATCGACCTACCGTCGCTACTGTATTCGGGTGACCGCACGTTGCGATCGAGTGGGGAGGTCAACAACCGCGGCTCACCTCCGCTCGACGAGACGACAGCCAAGTGGTTTGTGGCGTACCAGATGATTTCTGGCTCGGTCACGGTCACATATGCGATCCACTCGCCGTCTGGACTCCACGAGGGTGCGTAGTCAGATCCCGGATTGGTCGTGACCCGGCGCAACGTTCCACCCTGGTCTGTGTTATCCGCGGCCACGATCCAGACA
This sequence comes from Gemmatimonadota bacterium, assembly GCA_039589275.1. GTDB lineage: Bacteria > Gemmatimonadota > Gemmatimonadetes > Gemmatimonadales > GWC2-71-9. Next base: position 9,485 of record JBDHHP010000006.1, read on the forward strand.
TCGGAATTCGAGTTTGCATCGGGGTCATCGGTCCGATTGCTGACGAAAGCGACACGCTCCCCATCAGGGCTCCAGACAGCCTGAGACTCGTCGTGGTCTCCCGAAGTGATCTGCGTTAGCTCCTTGGATGCCAACTCGAATACGTAAAGATGTGTATGGCGGTTGCCGGTGAGGTAGCCGGTACGATCTCGCTTGAACTGTAATCGATCGATTACCCAGGGTTCCTGAGTCTCGGAGTCCTCATCGTCCTCATCGTCCTCTTCGTCTTCTGCGTCTCTGATGTTCAACAGTAGTCGTGACCCATCGGGCGACCACTCATACCCCGCGATACCCTGCTCCACCTCGGTCAACTGCCGAGCCTCTCCACCACGCAGGTCGAGGACCCAGACCTGGTTCTTGCTGTCTCCCCGCTCGGCAGTGAACGATAGGTACTTGCCGTCGGGGCTCCAGCGCGGCTGCCCTGCTGATGATCCGGCCGCCGTCATTGGTATGGCATCACCGCCCTGAGTCGGAATCATCCATACTCTGGTCTCGGACTTCTCCTTCTCGAGACTGGTTTCTGTTACGGTATAGGCTACCCACTGCTCATCGGTACTGATCTGCGGGTCGCCAACGCGCTTGATCTCGAAGAGGTCGTCGACCTGTATGGGACGCTTGGCCTGCGCCGCCACTAAAGGTGGATGTGTCGAGCTGAGTAGCACTAGGAGTGCTACACAAGATGCATTACGGGGGCCCATGATCTGCTCCGTGGCTGTCAGGACGTGGTGAATCTAACGCGGGTACTTGGCGCGACCAGGAGTGCCCACGAGCGCTATCGAGTGTGTAGCTTTAGTCGGCTGACAGCTGACAGCTGACAGCTGACAGCAGCTGAAAGGAACCATCAGATGACGAAACTGTTTGTCGGCGTCACAACATTCCTGTTGACGTCCTGTGCGGTTGTCCAAAACATCACCTTTCAGAGACCCGAACTCGAATTGCAGGCGATCGCTTTGAAGAGCCTGGGTTTGACGGGAGGCTCGATCGAACTCGTCATAGACGTCTACAATCCCAATGCATACGACGTCACGACAATGCGCATTGACGCCGGCATCGATCTAGAGGACACTCATTTTGGTGATGTCACACTCGAACGCGACATAGTCCTCACCGCGGAGCGGCACACGGTTGTGGAGATCCCGGTCAGCTTCACCTGGTCCGGGGTGGGTGCGGGAGCAAGGGCCTTACTCGAGCGCGGGGCCGTGAACTACGCGATCGACTCGAGGCTTTACGTGGGCACACCGTTGGGCGAGCAGACCATCAACCTGCGAAGAAGTGGAATTGCCCCCCTCAAGGAAATGCTCTAGACGACCCTAATGTCCACCGAAGCCGGGCGACACATCGGGCAGGGGAGTCGCCGACGTGTGTCACGGCAACACTGGATACTCCACCTGTGGCTGCTTCCCAGTCAGCGCTTTCAAGAACGCTACCAGTTTGGATGTGTCCGTAGCGCCTGACACCAACCGAGGTCTCCACCCTATTCAGCACGGGCCGCAATCGATCGTTCGTTCCCAGACCTCGGCGAAGGCCGCGAGCCCTCAAACGCACGCTTCTTGCACCTCGTATTTGGTTTGATGCCGGTTCTCGGAGAACATCAGCGAGTGTTCTTGCCAGGTTGCATCGACCACGATCTTGGAGGGGGACTGCCATGTCAAAGGAGCGCCATTACGCGGTCGACCAGATAAAGGGCGCGGTCGCCGTTCTTCTCGACGAAGAACAGCATCAGATCGTGGTTCCGCTCACCCGCCTACCGAGAAGCTCTAAGAACGGCATCGTGCTCACCGTACCAATCGACGAGACCGGGACACCCGACTGGTCTGGAGCGGCCATCGATGAGGCCGAGGCGAACCGTCGCAGCCAAGCCACAGAGAAGGAGCCACAGGAGTTGAGCCAACAGGACTCCGCACAGGGCGAAAGCAACCCGTTCGACTGACCCTGACTGGCTTCCTCAATACGGTCGGAGGCCGCTGCCGCGCCACCTGACACCTGCAAAGCGGCCCGCATCCAGGTCACCCCCAGCACGTGAACCCCATCACCGCGTAACTCTCTCAGCGACATTAGGTTCTGCCTCAGACAGCAGAACACGATTACGAAACCAGTCCGGGGCCACCCGGCAAGCGTTGGGAGGTTTATAGCTATGTCATTTCGTGCCAAGTACTTAGGGGCACTGGCGATGGCGTTCACACTAGCCTTGTCTGCCTGTACCGACACCACGGGCCCTGTGCCCGGCTCCTTTGACGCTGACGCCACAACATCCAGCGTCGAAGCTGTCGAGGCTTCGTTCAACTCGGCAGCCTTCGAGAGCTTCGCGGTCTTGGGACCCGAGTTTGCGGTGGGTGGGGCCGCTGCCTCGACTTCTGCAGCTCTTGTCGCCAACGCGAGGCACTTGGACTCGCGGGACCTGACCCAGCAAGCTGAGGCCATTGCCTATGAGCTAGCAGCCGCCATGGCTCCCGCGGCAGTTCTGATCCCCGAGGAGTACTGGGGTGTCTACGTGTACGTGCCAGGCGAAGGGTACGTGCTCGACGCCGAGGCTGGTACGCCGGTGAATGGTGTCCGCTTCATGCTCTACGCGGTCAATCCGGTCACGAAGGACATCGCCGAGCCGCTGAACGAGATCGGCTATGCCGACTTGATTGATGAGAGCACTGAACAGACCGCTGCGGTGCGCCTGATGGTTGTGTCGGATGAAGTCACCTACCTCGACTACAGCGTCTCGACGACTGGACCGATCACTTCTCCGATATTCAATATCCTGGGCTACGTTACCGACGGCGTAGACCGAGCTGACTTCGATCTGTCTGTTTCGTTCGAGTTCACGTTCGCGGGATCGACAGTCGACATCCTCTATGACATCGACGTCAACGACGCGAACATTCTGGTAGACCTGCACTTCGAGGGGAACAGTGAGGGCGAAGGGTCCGGCACAATCGACTTCACCTTCAGCCACGGCGAGAACACCGTGACCGTGGTGGGCACCATCGAAGCCGGCATTGGCGACTTCGAGGTACAAGCTAATGGCCAGCTGTTCGCGACCATTACAACGACCGAGACGACCGTGACAGTGCTGGGTCCGAACGAGGAGCCGCTCTCCGCCGAGCACGCAGCGGCACTGCGGAAGCTGGTGGACATGATTGAGGACGTGATGGACACGTGGGAGGAGCTGTTCCACCCAGTGGAGTTCCTGTTCGGCGGATAGCAGTAAAGTGTAAGAGGAGATCGCCCGTCGGCCGCCCTCGGCCGGCGGGCTTTTTCTGGTGGGGCCTATTCCTTGGGTAACTCGGCTCGGTCCATTCGGCCGCCTTCGGCAACCTGAGCCAGCATTCGCTCGGTGAAATCCAACCTGTCGCACACGTCGCCTAGTTCAGCTCTCATTCCCTCGACGCTGTCCCGCATTGCGTCAACCGAATCGGCCAGCTTCGCCACATCCTTGCTACCGATGCGCGTCCGATTCCTGACCCACGCCCACGCAACGATCCCCATGGACCCGAGGACGGAGCCCGCGATGATCAGCGTCTCCAGAATAGACCTGATGTCATAGCTTTCCATCTAGGGCCCTATTCGCCTTCCTCTAGCTCGAGAATCCCCTTCTCGACAGCAATATCCCGCGCCTGCTCGATCAAAGCCAACAGCTCAGGCAGCAGATCCACCCGTATAGTGACGCCGCTCTTGGAAGGCCGCGGTTCGTCGTTCTCGTTACGGAACCACTGACGCACGCCCACAAGGTCATAGCCCTTGAACTTCGAAAGCGAGACCCGCACTTCTTCCCTGTTGTTCTTGGGAAAACTACCGACCACGATCTCTTCGTCCGGCATTTACACTCCTTTTGATTGAGCCCACAAGATGGGGGTGAATGCCAAACGCCGCTAGTGTCGGCGAGGGCCCCGCTCCACTGCGGCACAATGGTGAACGGCAACGCAACTTGGTATGGTTGAGAGGGCGGTAGAGGGCGGTAGAGAGCGGTAGAGGGCGGCGGAGGGCGGGCACCGTTCCGCCCTCGCCCGCCCCAACTCAGCGAGATCACAGGAACCTCATTTGAGCACCGAGAAATGAGCAGACAAGAGAACACTCTCATAGTCGGCGCCGGCCCGATCGGGCTGGCGTGCGCAATATCAGCCAAGCGCCGGGGAATAGACCCGCTGGTAGTCGATGCGGGCGCGATCGTGAATTCGATACAGCACTACCCCATCGGTATGACATTCTTCACGACGCCAGAGTTGCTGGAGATCGGCGGACACCCGTTCGTGTGCGCAGCGGAGAAACCGACTCGGGAAGAGGCGCTGATGTATTACCGAGGAGTCGCTAGGAGCGAGGGAATCCGCGTGCAGACCTACACCAAGCTTCGAACCGCTCGCCGCGAGGCTAAGGGCATCCAATGCGAACTGGAGATGGATTTCGAACGGCAACATCCGTCCACATTCCGAGGCGCCGCAGGCGTCACGAGCTCCCAAACGTTGATTGCACAACGTCTGGTGCTTGCGACCGGGTACTACGACAATCCGAACCGACTCGGAGTCCCCGGTGAGGATCTACCATTCGTAAGCCACTATTTCGACGAGGCCCATAGCAATTACGGCCTCAACGTGGTTGTGGTTGGTGGTAAGAACTCGGCGATAGAGGCGGCGCTTTTATTGTTTCGGACCGGTGCTCGCACAACCCTCGTGTATCGAGGCAGCAGCTTCGGCAAAAGCGTCAAGTACTGGATCAAGCCCGACATTGAGAACCGGATCAGCGCCGGTGAGGTAGGCGCGCGCCTCGGCGCTGAGGTTGTGAGCTTTCAAGAACACTCGGTCAACATACGAAATGCCGACGGTTCAGAAGAACAGCTGCCGGCAGACAGAGTGTACGCACTCACTGGCTTTCACCCGGACTTCGGACTGTTTCGGAAGATCGGGATTGAGCTCGATCCAGACAATCTCGTTCCCTCGATCAATAGAGATACGTTGGAGACGAATGTTAGAGGGGTCTTCATGGCGGGGAGCATCAGCGCCGGTAACGCTACGTCAAGCGTGTTCATCGAGAATGGCAGGTTCGACGGCGAGAAGATCTTCTCTGCCTGATCCTGGACCTATGTCGTCGCAAGCGGCTGTGACACAGCAGGACTCATTGCCTCGCGTGCGATCGCGCGCAGCATGCCCGCGAAAATGATCTTGTGAACCGGATACAACAGATACCAATAGAGTAGGCCGAAGAGACCCTTCGGATCGAAGATCGCGGTCTGCCGGATCTTGCATCCAGCCTCCTCTCTCTCCACCTCAAACTGCAACCACGCTCGTCCCGGCAACTTCATCTCAGCACGTAAGCGCAGCAGCCTATCGGGCTCGATCCGCTCAACCCTCCAGAAATCAACCGTGTCGCCCGCCTGTACCTGCTCGGAGTCCCTTCTGCCGCGCCGTGTGCCAACGCCTCCAACCAAGAGATCGAGAAAGCCTCTGAGCCGCCAAAGCAAGTTGCCATAGTACCAGCCGACAGCACCACCTACTCGCCGAATTGGACGGAACGCCCGGGCGGCCGATGCGTCGACCTCAACCGACCTGGAGTCGACTATACGAGAGCCAAAACGGCCCTTTGTTCCCACTGCACCCGACCCAGGAGAAGAAACAGCATCGGACCAGCGGGTCTCGGCAAACGCCCGATCCTCGTTCTTCAGGGCCCGGGAGATCGCCGCTGCGAGACCCATCGGTTGGATTGAGAAGACGCGAAGGGCAGACGGGTCGTGCACGACGGTGGGATTCCGCAGGCTATTCACCAACTTGCGCCCGATCCGGGCGTACAGCGGGGTCACCAAACCGAGCCAGAGAGAGGACAGTGACGGAGTCAGCACGGGCACCGGGAACATCAGGCGACGCAAGCCGCGCTGCCGCGCGTATTCTTGCATGATCTCTGCATACGAAACCGCATCGGCCCCGCCGATCTCGAAGATCTCACTACCTTCAATCTCGACCTCCAAAGCCGCCGCCAAATAGGAGATGACGTCCTCGATCGCTATTGGCTGCGCCCTGACTCTGACCCAGCGCGGCGTGATCATGACCGGCAGCTTCTCCACCAACGCCCGCACCATTTCGAACGAGAGACTGCCGGAACCGATGACTACTGAAGCCCGGAACTCCACCGTTGGCACACCGGATTCTCGAAGAATGCGGCCAACCTCTTGCCGACTGGATAGGTGCTTGGAAAGGTTGCCCCCATCGCCCAAGCCTCCCAAGTACACGATACGCTCGACGCCAGCGCCCCTGGCGGCCGATGCGAAATTCTCGGCGGCCAGCCGGTCATCCCGTTCAAAATCCCCCCCGGCGCCCATACTGTGGACCATGTAGTACGCTGTGTGAACCCCCGACAACGCAGAGTCGAGGGAATCGCGATCGAATACGTTTCCAGGAACCACTTCCGTAGTGGAGCGGACTCGGGGACGAAGGTACTCCGGCTGGCGTGCCAGGCAGCGAAGAGGCAAGTGGCGGGACTCCAACGCACTCAGGAGTCTCCCGCCAACGTATCCGGTGGCGCCCGTTAGAAGTACCGTGCCTGCCGAGTTGCTCATTTCTGCCAGAGGTAAGGGGGGCCAGGGGGCAGGAGCGATGCCCTACCCCCTGAATGCGGTATACGAGACTATTTCGGCAGTACCACGGAGTCGATCACGTGAATGACGCCGTTGCTCGCCATGATGTCGGTCTGAGTGATTTTCGCATTATCAACCATTGGCGTGCCGTCCTGCACGGACACAGATAGAGCCTGACCTTGCACCGTAGTGGCTGATTCGATCCCAACGACGTCTGCGGCCATCACTCGTCCGGGTACCACGTGATACGTGAGAATCGCCTGCAGCTTCTCCTTATTCTCCGGCTTGAGCAGATCCTCGACAGTGCCTGCGGGCAACTTGGCAAAGGCCTGGTCGGTCGGCGCGAAGACTGTGAAAGGACCCTCACCCTGCAAGGTCTCCACCAGACCGGCTGCCTTGACGGCCGCTACGAGAGTGTTGAATGAGCCGGCGGCAACTGCTGTCGCGACGATGTCCGGCTTGGCCTGTTGCATGTAGGACTGCGAAGCGGCTGGGGCGGCCATCGCGGCTACCAACGACGCGACTGCTAATATCGAGCGTGCTTTCATCTTCGGTTCCTCCGTGAGACAATGAGACTTGAGTGGTTCTCGAGGGACACGGTTGCGGCCATTCGGGTGCCTGCTGCGCCGGCTCGGGAATTGAAACGGGACCTCTGTCCAACTCTTGTCGACTTCCGAACGCGTAATATCAGAGACTGAGCTCGCGATGTCAAGGTCTTGTCTAAAGTCAAATCTTGACACGAGTTGGACACAATTGTAATTTCAGTCCAATCGATCACCCTTATCCAATACTTGTATACATGTCCGACAGAAATCACGAATCGGAATCCAAAAGACATCCCATTCAGGTAGTCTCCCGACGGTCAGGCCTCTCTCCCGACGTGCTCCGAGCTTGGGAAAAGCGGTACGGACTGGTGAGCCCCGAAAGGAGTGCGGGCGGACGCCGCCTCTACTCCGATTCGGATGTTGAGCGGCTGCGGCTCGTTCGCGAAGCCGTCTCGGGTGGACGACGCGTAGGCCAATTGGCGGACCTGTCCGTCGATGAGTTGGCAGCGTTGGTAGAGGAGGATCGGCGAGAGGCGGCCGCGCCGCTTCCGGCTGGACCGACCCGTGAGGACCAGGTCGAGCCCGCCGGCTACTTAACCGAGTGTCTAGATGCCGTGAGAGCTCTGGACGGCGACTGGCTTCGCACGCTATTCGGCAGGGCGGTGATTTCCCTGAACCCAAACACATTCATCGATTCGGTCGCCACCCCTCTCATGCACGAGATTGGGCAGTTGTGGGCGGAAGGCCGACTCACCCCCGGCCACGAGCACCTGGCGTCGATGGCAATTCGGGCCACGTTGGCAGAGGTAGCCGCAGCTCTTCAGCCAAGCAACGGTTCTCCCCGAATCGTTGTTGCGACACCATCGGGCCAGCGTCACGGCATCGGAGCCACGCTTGTGGCGGCTACAGCGCAGTTGGAGGGTTGGTTCGTCACACATCTGGGTGAGGATCTGCCGGCGGCGGACATAGCTCGCGCAGCTGATCAGTGTGACGCTCGGGCCGTAGCTTTGAGCATCACGTATCCGGCAGATGATCCTAACGTCGTGAACGAGCTCCGTATGCTGCGCCAGGCGCTCTCAAACGGGGTCGACATTCTGGTTGGCGGGCAAGCCGTGGATTGCTACAGTGAAGCGCTGACCGCCGCGGGAGCTCGGAAGATCGATACACTATCCGAGCTTAGGGCCGCGCTGCGCGAGATCAACGGATCTAGCTCGCAATCCTAGAAGCCGTCACCCCAAGCGAAACAAAGAGGATGGACGAGCTCCCGTTGCGCGTGCGAGCGGCCAATCAGGCTGCGGCATATCCCGATGGCGAATTCGTGCTGTATTGGATGACCGCGTTCCGTCGAACGCGCTGGAATCACAGCCTAGATCGTGCCGTATCATGGGCCAAGAAGATGAGCAAACCTCTGCTGGTACTCGAAGCGCTCCGCTTGGACTACCCCTGGGCCAGCGACCGTTTCCACAGCTTCGTGCTGCAGGGCATGAAGGACAACGCAGCTGCATTCAGGCGCACCAACGTACGTCATTACCCTTATCTCGAGCCCGAGCGAGGTGCCGGTAAAGGCCTGCTTGTCGCTTTGGCGCGACGGGCATGCGTCGTGGTAACTGACGATTTCCCGGCGTTCTTCATCCCTCGCATGGTCCGGGCTGCCGCGCCGCAGGTTCCCGTCCTACTCGAACTAGTCGATTCGAATGGTTTAGTGCCGCTCGCAGCTCTGGACAAGGCCTATCCCACCGCATACAGCTTCCGCCGCTTCGCGCACCGCAAGACGCTGGATTACCTAGAGGACATGCCTAGACGCAGGCCTCTAGCCGGAGTCCGCCTTCCCAGACTGAGTAGAATGGCCCGAGAGATCACCAAGCGTTGGCCCCGGGCTAGTCTGGCCGCCAGCTCGAGCTCCGTTGCCTCATTGCCGATAGATCACTCGGTACCCACGACAGAACTGCACGGAGGTTCTGTGGCCGCGCGGCGGAGCTGGCGTCGGTTCCTGGAGATGCAACTGCCTAGATACGCCTCTGAGAGGAATCAGCCGGAAGCCGATGCCACCAGCAACCTGTCACCTTATTTGCACTTTGGGCACATCTCGACGTTTGAGGTCGTGGACGAGCTGCTGGACCACTACGGCTGGTCGCCTGAGAAGGTAGAGCCCGCAGCCCGAGGCCAGCGGAGCGGTTGGTGGGGTCTGGATGAGAACGCCGAGTCGTTTCTTGACGAGCTGGTCACCTGGCGCGAAGTCGGATTCAACACGGCTGCGCAGTGCACCGATTACGAACGTTTCGAGTCCTTGCCTAACTGGGCCCACGAAACCCTCGATGCACACCGCTCCGATGTTCGCGAGCACGTCTACACATCCGACCAGTTCGAGGGGGCGGAGACTCACGATCCACTCTGGAACGCGGCACAACGGCAGCTAGTCCGCGACGGGCATATCCACGGCTATCTCAGGATGCTATGGGGCAAGAAGATCCTCGAATGGTCGCCCACGCCAGAACAGGCGCATGAGACCATGGTGCAGTTGAACAACAAGTACGCCCTGGACGGCCGCGACCCCAACTCGTACAGCGGTATCTCCTGGGTGCTCGGCAAGTACGACAGACCGTGGGCACCCGAGAGGCCTATATTTGGCCGGGTCCGCTACATGACCTCCAAGAGCACCGCTCGTAAGTTCAAGGTAGACAACTACATAGAGCAATACTCGTAGTCCCCTCCTGGCTCTGCCGGCGCGCTGCGATGGCGCCGTGGGCACACCTTTCCTCAGCGCGACCACACCTTGTCCATCGGATGACATGGACAAACCCTTGACAAAACGTTGAGAACATCTACTTTTCCTCGACAGTTGCTGGACAAGGCGACAGAGAGACATCTTCGACAGTTCGTTAAATGGACAACACTACAACAGGAGAAGTGAACATGTTCAACTCCAGGTCAACGAGGAAGATCCTCGGACTTGCCACAGTAGGACTGATGCTCGGGGTCGCGGCTTGCGGTGACGATCCGATAGAGGTGGAAGAGGACACCAGCATTATCGGAACGGCTACAACGGCCGGCAGTTTCGCCACGCTACTCACGGCCCTCGAAGCCGCTGACTTAACCTCAACGCTGGAGTCCGGCGGACCGTACACCGTGTTTGCCCCGACCGACGCCGCGTTCGACGCCTTGCCTGCGGGCACACTCGACGCCCTCCTCGCCGACACCGACGCTTTGAGCGACGTGCTACTCTACCACGTCGTGAGCGGGGAGTTCTCGGAGTCCCAGTTGGAGGCACTTAGCTCGATCGCGACGCTGCAGGGAGATCCAATCATCATCACGCAGGGCAGCGCGGTCCTCAACGGCGTGACCATATCGCAGAGCGTGGAGGCCGACAACGGTATCATTCACGTGCTCCCCGAAGTCCTCTTGCCCCCCGATTTGAACATCGTTGAGGCCGCGGCCGGGACTTCGACGTTTTCGACCCTGGCTGCTGCCATCACCGCGGCCGGACTGACCCAGGCCCTGGAGGGCGACGGACCATTCACGGTCTTCGCACCCACAGATGCCGCTTTCGCAGCTCTGCCTGAGGGCACCCTGGACGCTCTTCTGGCAGATCCTGAGTCTCTCGCTGAGGTGCTGCAGTACCACGTGGTTTCAGGTCAGGTTTTCGCGCGCGACCTCGACGGCGTCGTATCCTCGCCCACGCTGGCCGGATACCCCGTTCTGTTCGACCTATCGGACGGCGCGATGGTCAACGATGCTAACATCACCGCCACTGACATCTTGGTAACGAACGGTGTCATCCACGAGATCGACAAGGTGTTGATTCCACCCTCGGGCGACATCGTGGAAACCGCCGTTGGCGCCGGCTTCAACACTCTAGCCACCGCACTGACTGCGGCTAGCCTCGTGGAGACGCTTCAGGGTGACGGGCCCTACACCGTCTTTGCTCCGACCGATGACGCGTTCGCCGCTCTGCCGGCCGGCGTGCTGGCTGGCCTGCTGGCCGATGTCCAAGCGCTAACCGACGTCTTGCTCTATCACGTGGTTAGTGGGCAGATCTTCTCGGGCGACCTGGTAGACGGGTCCACCGCCGAGACCCTGCAGGGACAGAGTATCACGGTCGATTTGTCAGACGGCGTGATGATCGATGACGCCAACGTGACTTCGGCCGACATCATCGCCACAAATGGGGTCATCCACGTGATCGACGCAGTGATGCTGCTCGACATCGTGCAAACCGTTCTCTCGAATGATGACTTCTCGACCCTTGCGACCGCAGTGACCGCTGCTGACCTGGTCGAGGCGCTTCGTGCTGACGGTCCGCTCACAGTGTTCGCTCCGACCAACGCTGCGTTCGACGCGCTCCCGGAGGGCACGCTCGACGCCCTGCTGGCCGACGTCGTCGCCTTGACCGAAGTGTTGACCTACCACGTGGTGGACGGTCAGGTGAACGCGGCCGATCTCGAGGGTGTGACCTACTCGCTGACGCTCGCCGGCTACCCAGTGCTCTTCGACCTGTCTCAGGGCGCCATGGTCAACTCGTCGAACATCACGGTTACCGACATCGCGACCAGGAATGGCGTGATTCACGTAATCGATGCGGTGTTGTTGCCGCCTGAGGGAGACATCGTTGAGACCGCTATAGCTGCTGAGTTCAACACACTCGCCACAGCTCTAACGACCGCCGAACTGGTGGACGATCTTCAGGGTGAGGGTCCATTCACCGTGTTCGCTCCGACCGACGCCGCGTTCGCCGCGCTGCCGGCCGGCACGCTTGACGCTCTTTTGGCCGATCCCCCAGCGCTCGCCGAGGTGTTGCTGTATCACGTAGTGAGCGGCTGGAACTTCTCGGGCGATCTCATGAATGGCGACGTGCCAACCCTGTTGCAGGATCAGAGCGTGACCATCGCCGTCGGTGAAGGTGTGACCGTGAATGGCACCAACGTCACGACGGCAGACATCATTACCAAGAACGGTGTGATCCACGTTATTGATGCAGTACTGATTCCACCCACACCGTAGCTACCTACCAGTGGGTACCGGGATCGAGTCCCGGTACCCACCCTCGGGGCATACTCGATGTCCAAGTACACACTCCACCGCACGCAGGTCATTCCGGGTCAGCTCGACTCGGTTTTTGGATTCTTCGAGGACCCCACCAACCTGGCGCTGATCACGCCAAGCTGGCTCAATTTCCGGGTTGTTTCCGCCACCGCCGACGTCGTCAAACAGGGTACCAGGATTCGCTACACGATTCGGTGGCTGGGACTGCCGATGCGCTGGGAGTCGCTGATCGCGAGTTACGACAAGAATTCAGAGTTCGCCGACCAAATGCTGAAAGGACCCTACAAGTCCTGGTACCACACACATCAGTTCAGACAGGTGCCGGGAGGCGTGGAAATGAGCGACCGCGTCGAGTACGAGCTGCCCCTAGGGTGGCTCGGCTCGATCGCTCATTCACTCATCGTGAGCCGACAACTTGACGCGATCTTCAACTACCGCACCAAGCGGATCACCGAGTTGCTCGGAACGCCACAAGCCGGATCATGACAGCACGGAGGCGGAAAGCGCCGTGCGCCTTCCGCCTCCGTTTCCCGTTTCCCGTTTCCCGCCGCTAGCACCACCTCACACGCACCGTGTAGCGGATAGTCACTTCACCCCGCGCTGCGACGTTGACGTTGAACCTGAAAGTGTGAGCATCCAGCTTCGTGGCTTCGTGACTCGACGAGATGATCTCCCAGTCACCTCCTACCGGCTCCACGACCTGAACCTCGGCGTCCTCATCCTTGTGGTTGCGGACGCTGATCTCCCAAGTGCTCTCCGAGACGCAACTGCTAATGACTCGGTAGTCCATCTGGCGCCGGTCTCCCACGACGTCGAACGCTTCACCCATCTTGATCCGCACCCTCTCATCACGCGGCGTGTGGTCGATCTGGTCCTCCCCAATGAACTGCTGGGCGCCTGACGGATCGGCCTTGTACACCCGCACGATCCCGCGCGGCAGCGGCATCCCCAGGTTGTTCTGTTCAGAGTTCTGCAAGTCCAGATACACGCCAACCTTCTGGTTAGAGGCGACCCGACCGTACTGGCCGCGATAGTAGTGCGCCGCGCCGTAGAAGATCAGCTGCTTGTCGATTCCAACATCCGAAGCCTCAAGCAACGTCACCTGCTTTTGCTCGTTTTCCAGCAACGTCGTGGGTCGCTCCAGAGTGTAGAGGTGATACTCGAAGAAGCTCTCTTCGGTAAACTGGGCTTCGTCAGCAGCCATCGCCCGCATGGCTTCCATCTGGGCGCGGGGAACGCGACCGCTCACGCGTTGGACGTCGCCCGCCACCAGCTTGAGTCGGGCGTTTTCGTACGAGGCCCCGCTCTGGTTGGTCAGGGTCACCCATCCTGTGAGATCGCCCGCCGTGTCGTCTTCGTTCACGACCAGCACGTAGTCCGACTTCCAGTTGAGGCTTCGCGTCAAATAGGATGTCTCGACCCGCTGGCGCGACCGATTGCTGCGCAGCATCCAGACTAGTGTCGGCTTGGCAATTAGGTTGTCGGGGATCTCAGGGAAGGCAAACCGGCCGGGGAAGTTGTAGGTGATTTCGTCGCCGATTCTCAGAATCGTGCCCTGATTCACCGCCAGGACCTCAGCCTCATACTCCTCGTCCCGGCCAGTGTTGGAGTTGTAGCGGTATACCTTGATCGTCCGTCCCACATACTTCTCGAGCAGCTTCTGTGGGTTCAGTAGATCGTATTGGTAGTTTTGCTCGAGCACACGCAGCGCTCCGGACCCTTCCAGCGCCCCAATGTGAACGGTCTCGGGCTCGATCTGGGCCGCCACATTACGGAACTCCAGCTCCACCAATCCGTTGCCGAGGTAGATGTCGCGTACCTCCCGCACCAAACCGAAGTTCTGGTTGTACACGGTGATCGATACGTCTCGCCGATCCTGAGAGGTGGACTGCAACCTAGGAATACCCTGCCCCCAGACGGAGGCGGAGCAGACGCTTATGACCAGTGCTACCGTGGCGGTTCGCAGCGAACTGAACTCAAATCTGTTCAATGACATCGGATGCTCCTTCTCAATGTTCACGCTTGCCTCTGCTACTGAGGACGAACGTGTCAGGAGAGTTTGCACATGGATGATGTCAAGAGGCCGACCCGTCAAGGCCGATCCCGCGTAGCGGCAGGGTGGCACCTGGATGTTGCGCCACCACAACGAGTTGCGGCTCGCGGATCCTGATCGAAACGTCAAGTTGTTGGTGTTTGAGGGGATATGGGCGAGCACCTGCTGGCACATCGGTTGCTCCCAAAAGCAGAGCCGGCTGGGACGAGCTGGCTCATCTTGAGTGGGGAGTGGGAGCGGATTTGAGTCCCGTCCGACTTGAACAGAAATCAGGCGCAGCGACTCCGCTCTCACTCCCTGACTCGCCAAAAGGAGATCAGTAATCCTCGGCCCGGAACTGTGCCGGCACGTGGAGCTGACCAACAACGCCCGCGTGGTCGGAGGGCCATAGCCAGTAGGCAGTGCCATTCGCTTCCACCGGGAACCTGTCCGAAGGATCGTCTCCTACGATGTCCACTCTGGCCCAACCCAGTCTCGAGGCCAGTATCAAATCGATCCGATGGTAGAATGGGGTGGCGGTCTCGTTCTGCAAGTCGGCGTCGTGACCACTGGTGAAGCCAGGCTGCGTCTTGCCCGCGAATCGGACCCACGCATCCTTGTATCCGGCATCCATGAAGATCTCGTAACCAGGCTCACGAGTATACCCGTCGGTGTTGAGATCGCCTACGATGATGACCGGGAGTGTCTCGTCACTCAGATAGTCGACTAGCTCCGCGATCTGGCCCTGGCGGATCTGAGCCCCAAATCCACTACCCGATTCCGGGTGGGTGCTCACGAAGCGGTAGGTGCGACCGTCCACAACCGCATCGACAGCGACGAATCCCCGGAGAATATCCAACTGCTGCTCTCCCAACACGAACGGGGGATACCTCGTAGCGAAGTTGCGGCCAACTGCGTTGTAGGTGTCAATGTCCTGCCGGGCCAGCACGACATCGTAGTCCTTGAGCGTGACCCAAACGCCCAGTCCACTGGGGACAGATGCCTCGATGTTCAGGACCGAGCCAGCCACATAGTAGTTGAGGCCTCGGGCCTGCAGCTGCATCTGGAGAATCTCGAGGAAGTCCACCTCCAATTCACCAGCTTGGATCACGGAGACTTCCTGCAGACCGATGAGATCGGGATCCGCCTCCATGATCTCATCTGCAATTGCGCCGGCACGGGCCGGATAATTGGTGAGCATCATGGTCGCGAACGCCTGATCGACTAGACCAGGGATCAAGTCCAGCCGTCCTGCACCAGCAGCCTCCAGGATCGGGTCAACGTCACCACCGACGTAGAGGTTTCGCGTCATGACCGTCAGATATCTCGAATTCCCCGGCGGTCCTGACCGTTTCTCGAGGAGAGAGTCCTCCAGGCCGGTCGTCTGATCGTTGTCACAAGCTGCAAACGACAATGCAGCCGCGACCGCCATCGAGAGAGTGATGAAGCGTTTCATCTGTGCCTCCTGTTGCTGAAACTTGGCGTGCGCTGTTCACGGCACACTCTCGCAGGAGGGCGTCAAACAGGTGTCAAGGAGGGCGGTACGGCGGTCGGGCGGTAGGAGCGTCAGTTGTCTTGGATTGTGGCTCGGGATTCCCCATTCGGCTGCTCCAGCTGATGCGCCGCGCCAAGCTGCCTAATCGAATCGAGCTTCCCCCGAATCAAGCCGAGCTGCCGCTCAGCCTCATCATGCTGTTTGGCCGCGTTGGTCAGGTGCTTGCCGACCAAGTCGTAGGCGCGCCCGAAGTGAAGGAACTGCTGTTCCAGGGTCCCCAACGACTCGAGTATTTCGCGCGCGCTCTTCTCGACTTCCAGACCTCTCAGGCCGTGCACTATTGCGGAGAGGTAGGCGTAGAACGTATTCGGCGACACAGGAACCACTTTGCGCTCGAGCGCATACGCCGAAACGCCGCATTCGATATCGACGTCGCCGCCGCACACGAAGGCCTCATAGTAGACGTTCTCAGCAGGAACGTACATCAAGGCGAATTCATAGGTTCCTTCATCCGGCCTGATGTACTTGTCGGCAATCTCGTCGATGCGGTCCTTGAGCGCTCGGTGAAACGCTCGTCGCTCACGATCCGCATCGGGTCCTTGTGATCCGAGCATCCGCTGACAGGCCTCCAGAGGGAACTTCGAGTCGATCGGTATCAGCCGATCGCCGACTCTGACAACCGCGTCCACCCGATCACCCGACTTGAAACCGTGTTGCAAGCTGTAGAGACTCGACGGAAATACTTGGCGCAGCAGTTCTTCGAGCCAGATTTCACCGATGGTGCCCCTCAGTCGCGGGACCTGCAGCAGCTGTTGGACCTCGGCGACACTTCGCCCAACAGTTTCCAGACGGGCAGTCGCTTCTGACATCCTCACGAGTTGCTCTCTCACGTCGGCCAACGATTCAGCCTGCTCAGCCCTGCCTTGAGCGAGGGCCTGCGGGACCTCCTGCTGCACGAAAGCAAGCGAGTCGAGTCGACTCCGGAGCTCAATGAGCTGCTGCTGCACCATGGTCGCAGCTTCCGCCCCACCTCTCCTCAGCTGCAACACGAGCAATGCGGTCAGAAGAGCCAGTGCGGCAAGCGAGCAGAAAAGGACGGCAACAGTCACAGACTATCCAGTCCGGATCTCGTCGTTTCCGACGCCCGTGCTGCCAAGCCCGCCCTTGCGATCCGTCGACACACCCACTGTTCCTTCGATCCACGGCATCATCTCGACCCTGCTGATGATGGCCTGAGCGATGCGTTCTCCATGCTCGATGTGTACCGTCCGATTGGAATCATTCTTCAACATGACCAACCACTCATCTGGATAGTCGGAATCGACCGTACCAGGAGCGTTGGGGAGGA
Source organism: Gemmatimonadota bacterium (assembly GCA_039589275.1). Lineage (GTDB taxonomy): Bacteria > Gemmatimonadota > Gemmatimonadetes > Gemmatimonadales > GWC2-71-9. Next base: position 26,537 of record JBDHHP010000006.1, read on the forward strand.
TCAGGCCTCGATTGAACGCCATCGACGATCGGATCCTGACCTGCGCTTCGTACCCCTGCGGCACGCGAGCCTTCAGTCCCGTGGGAACCAGCGCGACATCACCGGGCCGCAGTGACAGCCGCCCCACGGTCTCCAGCTCATCAACGACGCTGGCATCGCTTCTACGTACCTTGACGGCTCGGTCTTTGAGATAAGACCTTAGATCGTACCCTGCAGATCCCTCCGTCTGCCTCGACGGAGGGAGTACATCACTGTGCAGCGCTTCGAAGATCACAGCTGGATCCAACTGAGTCACAAGATACTCCGCTCCCTAAGGTGACTAGTGTTCTCCGTCGGCAGACGGCACCTTGCCGCTGCCGTTCTTCATTCGGCCAGCCTCTCTTAGCGACTTCCGCAACAGGAACTCGATCTGACCGTTCAGGCTCCGTAGATCGTCGTTGGCCCAGCGCTGGACTGCGTCCAACACCTTGCGATCAACGCGCAACAGGAATGGCTTGCGCTCGGCCACTTTTCCGCTACTGGTAGATCGTTCCCGTGTTTACGACCGGCTGGGTGCCACGATCAGAGCAGAGCACCGTGAGGAGGTTGCTGACCATAGCGGCCTTGCGTTCCTCATCCAACTCGATCACGTGTTTTTCGGACAAGTAGTCGAGTGCCAACTCGACCATCCCGACGGCTCCCTCAACGATCTTAGTGCGCGCCGCCACCACCGCTGAGGCCTGTTGCCGCTGCAGCATCGCATGAGCGATCTCCGGAGAGTAGGCCAGGTGGCTTATCCGTGCCTCGATGACGTTGACACCCGCCTTCTCGAGCCGATCCTGTACCTCGACCTTGAGTCGCTCTGAGATCTGACTCGTGTGGCTGCTCAAAGCCACGTCACCGTGCTCGTGAGCATCATAGGGATAGTCTGTGGCAAGGTTGCGCAACGCCGCCTCGCTCTGGACGTGCACGTAGTTGACGTAATCATCCACCTCGAACATCGCTTCGGCTGTGTCAACCACTCTCCACACGACCACACAACCGATCTCGATTGGATTGCCCGTGGAATCGTTGACCTTGAGCTTGCCCGTCTCGAAGTTGCGGACTCGCTGGGAGATCTTGTGCTTGGTGTAGAACGGATTGGCCCACCTGAGGCCCGGTGCCTTTGCCGTGCCAACGTAGCGCCCGAACAGCTGGAGCACACGTGCTTCGTTGGGGTTCACGATGAACAACCCACCCCACAACACGAAGATCACGCACCAAAGCAGTGTAGAAACAATGATGCCTGCAACCGATTCGTCGATTATGGTGTTGATCGCCCAAAAGGTCGTTGCACCGTGAACGACCAACAGGACCAGCACCATGATCAACCCTGACCCCACATCACGTTCGCGTTCGCGGATCATGACACACCTCCTTGTGATATTGTAATGATATCATAATGATGTCACTATCGCAAGGGCAGAGTCTGGTCTAGACCCGAACCGAGCGACTAGACATTCGGCTGGCTTTCTCATATCCCTCAGACTACTCGAGCACATTGAATCACACGGGAGGTACACTAATGCGTCGTCGCCTTGTCTTGGTGCTGACAGTCGCACTGTGGGCGTCCGACTCCGCGGCAACCCACGGGAGACGGTCATGAAGCGTCTGCTCAAACCCGAGAACGTGGTGTTTTCGCTACTGGTCTTTGTTCCTCTTTCTCTTGTTCTGGAGATATCCGGCGCCAGCGGTACCTGGGTGTTCGTCATGTCAGCCATTGCCGTCATTCCCCTGGCGGGGCTGATTGGCCGCGCTACGGAGCATCTGGCCGAACATGTGGGTGCGGGACTCGGCGGACTGTTGAACGCCACATTCGGCAACGCGGCGGAACTGATCATCGCCGCCGTGGCGTTGCGAGAGGGGCTCTACGACCTGGTGAAGGCCTCTATCACGGGCTCAATCATCGGCAACATTCTCCTCGTCTTCGGCCTGTCGGCCCTGCTCGGTGGCCTCAGATTCCGGTCTCAGCGGTTCAACCGAACCGCGGCTAGCCTCGGTGGAACGATGCTGCTGCTCAGCGCGGTGGCGCTGGTCGTACCTGCTGTCTTTCACTGGCTTGCCGGAGAGAACGCTCAGCCCGGGGAACAGACCATGAGCTTGATCATGGCAGTAATTCTCATGGTCACATACCTGTTGTCACTGGTGTTCTCACTCAAGACGCACTCGCACCTCTACGTTGGCGCCTCGAGTCCCGAAGACCCCGGTACGGCCGGTGCTCACCGCTGGACGCGGCGGCGTTCTGCCGTTGTGCTAGTCATCGCCGCTGCACTTGTCGCGGTGATGAGCGAACTGCTCGTGGGATCGGTGGAGCACGCCGCCGAGACGATGGGAATGAACGAGGTGTTCATCGGAGTCATCTTGGTGGCGCTTATCGGAAACGCAGCGGAGCATTCGGCGGCCGTCCTGGTTGCACTCAACAACAAGATGGATCTGTCGGTGAACATTGCAATCGGCTCCTCGCTTCAGGTCGCCCTGTTCGTTGCTCCGTTCTTGGTGTTCCTGAGCTACGTAGTCGGCCCGACCCCCATGGATCTGGTATTCACCGAGATGGAGGTGTTGGCGGTCGTGGCCTCGGTGTGGATCATGCAGAACCTGGCCCAAGACGGTGAGACCCACTGGATGGAGGGGGTGCAGTTGCTGGCAGTTTATGCCATCCTCAGTGTGGCGTTCTTCTTCCTGCCCGTGTAGGAGAGGCACGAGGAAGAGCCTCGTTAACTCTACTGCCTTAACAAGAGGGGGGGACGAGCGTCTATCTCATCGGACAGCAACGCCCATGGGATGGGCAGGGAGGCAGAATGAAAACGATACGACCGGCTGCAATCGCATTGACCCTGGCCCTGTTGGCCGGAGGAACCGCCATAGCCCAACGCGGCAGAGGTGGTCCCGCTTTGGGACAGGCTTGGGGTTTCAGGGGAGTTGGCCTAGGCAACTGGGCACTACACGAGAACGGAGTCGACAGCATCGCGGCGAGATTCCAGCTTACGGAACAGCAAAGGGCGGAGTTTGAGGCGCTCGCCCAGGGCTTCCGCTCCGAGAACGGCGAAGTGCTCTCACGCTGGGAACAGATGCGGGATGAGATCCAGAGTCTCTATACGGATGACCAGCAGCCCACGCGGGACGCCATCGTGCGGATAGGTGAGAAATACAACCATCCGAGCGAGGAAATGTCGGAAGCTTTGGACCAGCTGCAGGTGGAATCGGCAGCATTGCTCACACCTCAACAGAGGCGGAGCTTCAGGGGAGCCGCATACGGGGCCAGAGGCGGACGGTGGGACGCGCGAGGCGGCTCGCGCATGACTGATCGGCGGTACCTCGGACCGCGTAACCGCGTAGCGCCGCATAGCGGCCGCGGAATGAGACTGCATCAACGTTCACCACGACGGCGCCCGCCGGAGTGACAGACCTCTAGTCGAGCGGGGTGCACCATCACCCCGCTCTTCTTCCCGCCGTTAGAAACCCGCGAACAGCCTCAGTATCCGCTGAGGTACCCGCCCGTAGCCAGCCCCGGAAATATTCGCTGTCACAGCTAGGACAACTCTCGAGTCGGGCACTATTCCCAGCCAGGAATTGCCACCGACGGATCCGCCCCCGTGCGATACGACTGTCTGCCCGTCCAAGTCGCTCACATTCCACCCAATGCCGTATCCGGTAGACTCACCCGCTGTGGTGTGTTGAGAAGTCCACAACAACTCAATCGTTTCAGGTGTCAAGAAACCTGACTCCAGATGCGCGTTGGCGAAGCGCAACAGGTCCTCTGGCGTGGACAGGAATCCTCCTCCGGCCCACTTGTAGCTGTTGTCAACGTAGGGTGAGTTGATCAGCCGGCCGTCTTCAGTGCGATCGTAATAACCGGTCCGACCCACAATGATGCTGTCTGTGTGATCGGCAACCGTGTGTCGCATCCCGAGCGGTAGAAAAACGTGCTCCATCATGTAGCTCAGGAAATCCTCGCCGGATGCGCCCTCCACCACCACGCTGACGAGATTCCAGCCGAAGGTCGAGTAGGAATAGGCTTGGCCCGGCGGTGTCTGCAATGTGTCGTCCTGAAACATCTCGAGCCCAGCGAGCGAGTTATCATACCGCCTGGAGCTGAGAAATTCCTCGCCTCTGTAGTGACGCACCCCCGCGAGATGGCCGGCAAGCAAACGCGTGGTCACTGTTCCCTTCGCCTTCTCGGGAAAGCTCGGGACATACTGCTGTACTGGCGCGTCTAGATCGATCCTTCCCTGCTCGTGCAACTGGGCGACGGCCGCAGCTGTGATGGGCTTGGATATGCTCCCTATCCGGAACTTGGTCGTCGGCAGCACGGGAGTGAGCTGCTCCAGATCGGAGTAACCGAAGCCCTCAGACCACACCACTGTACCATCGACTGAGACCGCGATTGAAAGTCCTGGCAGGTTGCGCGCCCTCATCAGGGAATCGATGAGTGCCCGACTCTGCTCCACCTCTTCTTGCCATTCTCCGTGACTGGGGGCCGCCGCCAATCTGTGGGCTTGCGCATTGGTTGAGACCGCAGCCACGCATAGTGCCGCAATCGTCAGAACGGGAACGGCGGTGGTTGACCTGTACACCCTCATCCAAGCCTCCGTGGGTCGTGAACCGCTTTCAATATACGAAGGGAGCAGAAGCCACATTCCCCTGTCGACCAGTCCAGGTGCCGTTCGCGACCTGAGGGCGTTATCCTTCGCCACCGATGGGAACCGTACACACCATTCTGTTCGACCTAGACGGCACGCTCATCGACTCCGTCGATCTTATTCTGCGGTCTTATCGACACACGCTGTGGTCGCACCGTGGCGCGGTCGTGCCTGACGAGATTTGGCTTGAGGGGTTGGGAACGCCGCTACGGAATCAACTGCGCGCGGTCACGGACGACCCGGAAGAGATCGAACGTATGGTGGTCACCTACCGCGATTTCAACTTCGCCCACCACGACGAAATGGTGAGGCCCTTCCCCGGTATCATTGAAACGATCTCCGAACTGAAGGAACTGGGTGTAGTGCTGGGCGTCGTCACCAGCAAAGCTCGATCGGGACTCAAACGAGGCCTCAACGTCAGCGGCCTGGACAGGATGTTCGACGTGCTGGTATCGATGGATGATGTCGAGCGCCACAAACCGGATCCGGAACCGGTACTGAAAGCGCTCGAGATCCTGGGAGCCTCGGCGGATCACACCGTCTTCGTGGGGGATTCCCCCCACGACATGGCGGCCGGTCGATCGGCCGGAGTACAGACCGCGGCCGCTCTCTGGGGTCCGTTCCCGCGGGCCACCCTAGAACCCCACTGTCCTGGCTACTGGCTGACAGCTCCGACCGACATCGTAGCTCTCACAGCGCCGTGACCCAGCGAGAGTACACGACCGAAACGACAGCCTCTTCCGGACCGTAAGGACTCTGTACGCTAGCTCGCGGCAAAGGGAATCAACGTTCTGCCCAATCACCGTATCTAAGAGGCGGGAGACCCACACGCGTATAGCCTTTTGAGGAGATAGGATTCCATGAGCAGATCAGAGAGGTCGGCGCACCAGGCCGGTGTTGCGATGGGACTCGCGTTCTTCCTGTCCGCGTCCTTTGCCGCCGTGACGCAGGCGCAACAGGCAGAGCGATACGAGCTGTCGGGACGGGATATCGCCATATACAACCTCGTCGGTGAGGTCACGGTGCAGCAGGGCCGGGGAAACGCAGTCGTGGTCGAAATGGTCAGGGGGGGTCGGGACGCCGGCGAGTTGAGCGTTGAGACGGGTCCGATCCGCGGGGCAGAGACTCTTCGGATCATATACCCGGACGATCGTATCATCTACCCGGAGTTGAATCGCGGTTCCCGGACAGAGTTGAGAGTAAGGAGCGACGGAACCTTCAGCGACAGTGATCGCGGGGACCGCGATTGGGGCCGCGGCGATCGCATCTCAATCAGAGGCGGAGGAGATGGACTCGAAGCCTACGCGGACATGACGATCTCCGTGCCTGCAGGACAGCAGGTCGCCGTGTATCTCGCGGCTGGCGAGGCCCAGGTTATGGATGTGGACGGGACTATCCGGATCGACACTCACAGCGCGCCGGTCAGGGCTTCTGGCACAAGCGGATCACTCATCGTGGATGTGGGCTCAGGTAGCGTCGACGTGACGAGTGCGCAGGGAGATGTCGATGTCGACACAGGCTCGGGTGGAGTCGATGTGAGAACCGTCGCAGGCGGATGGCTCCGGGTCGACACCGGATCCGGCTCGGTAATGGCCTCCGATATCGACGTGACCGATCTCGAAATCGACACGGGCTCGGGCCGAATCGAGGCTGATCGAGTCGTCGCCGCGAACGTGCGGCTCGATACTGGTAGCGGTTCGATTTCCCTCGAGCTATTACGCGACGCCGATGACATCGAAATCGATACCGGAAGTGGCAGTGTCACCCTGACGGTACCCGATGGCTTCGGTACTCAAGTCGAGATCGATACCGGAAGTGGCGGAATCGAAGTCGACATGCCGGTTACCATGAGGCGCTGGGATCGTGATCACGTGACCGGCACGATTGGAGACGGCGTGGGCCGTCTGACGATTGACACGGGATCCGGCAGCGTGAGGATCCGACAAGGCTGAGCAGAACAAGAGAACAGCAGAACAGCGAACACTGAACAGCGAACACTGAACGTCGAACAACGAACGGGTGCGGTAACCAACCCAGCCGTACGATGTTCGATGTTCGATGTTCTCTTGTTCGATGTTCTCTGTTCTGCTCCGTCGTTGTACCTTCCGACACACACATACCAGGACATTGAGCATGCCGTTCATATCGTTCGAGCTCGAGCGCTGGCAGTCTGAATGGGAGCACCACGTCCGTTTCAATCTCTCCGAGAGTGGCGTCCATCCCTTGACGGTAGGTGATCTGTTGAGTCTGGCGGGGGCGGACTCCGAAACCCTCCACTCGCTCAGGCTGGGATACAGTCAGGCAGATGGGACCGAGACGTTGCGGCAAGCGCTCGCATCACTCTACCCTGGCGCTAGCGCGGACAACGTGATTGTGACGGTCGGGAGCGCCGAGGCCAACTTCATCACCTGTTGGACCATAATTGAGCCCGGCGACAAGGTTGCGATACTCTCACCACTCTACAGGCAGACATGGGGTCTAGCCCAGAACTTCGGTGCCGAGGTGGTGACTTTCGACCTACGTGAGGAACTCGGTTGGGAGCCCGATCCGGCGGATGTCGAACGAGCCATCATGCCGGGTACTAAGCTGGTAGTGGTGACGAACCCCAACAACCCAACAGGGCACGTCCTATCCACGGAGGCACGCACGCTGATACTGGAGCGCGTTCGTGAGGTGGGTGCTTGGATACTGGCAGACGAAGTGTACGTGGGAGCCGAGCTCGCTGGTGAGCCTACGAGTTCATTCTGGGGGAGCTACGAGCGAGCCGTCATCGTAAGCGGCCTATCCAAGGCTTACGGATTGCCGGGTCTGCGCATTGGATGGGCCGTTGGGCCGGCGCACTTCAAGCAGTCTGTCTACGAACGACACGACTATACGGTTATCTGCCCATCAGCCCCTTCCGACTATCTCGCGACGTGTGCGCTGAAGGTCCGAGACAAGGTGCTGGCGCGCACCCATTCAATACTGAACGAGAACTACCCGGTGCTGGAGTCCTGGTTGAGCGAGTTCGGAGACAACATAACGTGGCAGAAGCCTGACTGTGGTGCCATTTGCTTCGCGCGGTTGCTGACCTCACCGGACACGGTGGAGCTGGCCCACAAAGTCCGGGCCGATTACGACATTCTGTTAGAGCCCGGCGAACACTTCGGCCTGCCTGGGTATATCAGGTTCGGGTATGGCGAGAAGCCAGAGGTGTTTCAACAAGCGCTTCAGGGACTGAAGCCCGCGTTCGAGAAGTACGTTGGGCGCTAACGTAGGGCCGCGCGGCCTCTAGAGATTTTCCTGCAGCCATCGCGTGAACAACGAGTACAGATTCACTCTCGTGACTGCACCCGCTATTGAATGGGTCTTGTTTGGGTAGAGGCGCATGTCGAACTGCATACCCGCATCCTCGAGCTGCTGGATCAGCTGAATCGTATTCTGCGCGTGTACGTTGTCATCTCCGGTCCCATGGACAACAAGCAGATCGCCGGACAGCTTGTAGGCGTGGTTCAGCGGAGCGCCGTCTCTATAACCAGCGGGATTCTCTCTGGGTGTTCGCATGTAGCGCTCTGTATAGATGGTGTCGTACAACCGCCAATCGGTCACCGGCGCAACTGATATCGCCGCTTTGAACACGCCTTCTCCCTGGAACATCGACATCAGGGACATGTATCCCCCGTAGCTCCAACCCCAAATGCCGATCCGGCTGTTGTCCACAAAAGGCAGCGAGCCGAGGTAGCGGGCCGCCGCTATCTGATCTTCGGTCTCGTATTGCCCGAGCTTCAGATACGTCTGCTTCTTGAAATCACGACCACGTGCGCCAGTACCACGATTGTCAACGCTGACGACCAAGTACCCCAGTTGTGCCAAGGACTGGTGCCACAAATAGCGGTCACCGCCCCACGAATCGCGCACTCTCTGTGAACCAGGGCCCCCGTAGACGTACATGAGCACAGGATAGAGCTTTCCAACGTCGAAATCAGGCGGCCGAATGATGTACCCGTCCAGCTCGAGGCCGCCGCGGACCGGAATTCTGATGAATTCAGGTACAGCCGCTGCTAGTGCCTGGATCCGGCTGATCAGTTGTTGGTTGTCCGATAGCGTGCGGACTGTGGCTCCGTCGGACTCGTGCAGAGTCTTGGTCGGCGGCAATCCAATCGTCGAGTACTCGTCCACGTACATGCTGTAGTCAACATTGAAGTCGACGTCGTGAGAACCGCTACCGGAGGACACTCGCTCGAACCCGGCCCCATCCAAACTGACTCTATAGAGCGGCCTCTTCGCCCGACCGTCACCGGTTCCCGAGAAGTAGAGGACGTCATGTTGCTCGTCGACGCCGTAAACGTCTAGCACATCCCATTCGCCCGGGGTTACCCTGTTGATCAACGTGCCAGAGCGATCATACCGGTAGACCTGATTATAGCCGTCGCGCTCGCTCTCGAGCAGGAACTGCACTCCATTGTCAATCCAGAGAGGCATCGAGTTTTCGACCCAGGCATCGTCGGTCTCAGTTGTGACGATCCGAGACTCTCCAGTTCGCACGTCGGCCAGCATCAAATCCAACCGGTTCTGATGGCGGTTGAACCTGGTGAACCAGACCTCGTCAGACGACCCAGCAAAATCCATCCGAGGCACGTAGATATCGGTTTCCTCCCCAAGGTCGATCCACGTTGCATCGCGTGACGAGATCTCCACAACGCCGATTCTGACTTCGGAATTGGCCTCGCCCGCTTTGGGATAGCGCACCGGCATCAGCTCGGGGTACAGCGACAGCTGATCGATCATGTAGAACGGCTTGATCACAGTCTGATCTAGTCGCCAGAAAGCGATCTTCCTGCTGTCAGGACTGAAGCGAAACGCATCTTGTAGACCAAGCTCCTCCTCGTACACCCAATCAGTGGTGCCGTTGATGATATTCTCGTCACCGTCGAACGTGAGTTGCCGTTCCCGACCGTTTCTGATCTCCGTAACAAAGATGTTGTTATCTCTCACGAATCCCACGTAGCGTCCATCGGGCGAGAACTTGGCAAACATCTGCAGCCCCTCCCTCTCTCCCACAGCAATCAGACGTCGTCGATTGAAGTCCCACACGTAGTACTCACCCTTGGTGTTCGAACGCCACACGCGAACAGAGTTGGTGAAGATCAACAGCTTCGATCCGTCGGACGAGAACTCGTACTCCTCTATCGCGATAGGCGTAGATTCACCTCGAGGCACCAAATCGGTTCCACGCAATAGCAACTGACGATCACCCGAGCGCGCATCGACACGGTAGAGGTCAGCCAGGTCGCCATTCTCCTCAAGCACGGTGAAGTACATGGGGTCGGGAGTCCACTTAGCCTCGATCAGGTCGCTCGCGAACTCACCGTCACCGAATATGGTCGCGACGGAGAGCTCAGTTGTCTGGGCTACGAGGGGTGCTGCAGACAGGAAGGCAACGACTAGAGTTGCGCGGATTCTACTGTTTAGCATGTCAGTCCCAAGTGATTGTGTTGTTGAGCGACGGGCTGTAAAGGAGTCAAGCGACCGATACGATTACGCTTCGGATATGTTATCGCTGTTCTCGGACCCCCCGGATGCAAGTTCGACCGCCGCCAGCTGGGTTTCCGGCCGGGCGGCGAATTCTGGTGCCAACTGCTGGATTATTCGGTCGACCTTCACGAAGAACCGACCGGTGTTCTCACCCGTCCACCGCCGCGAAAACGAGCGATACAATCGGTCTTGCTCATGTTTGATTTGAATCAAGGCGGCCGCGAGCGCCTGGCAGTCCTCGAATCCCCTGCCGTTTTGCTTGACAGCAGCCAGGCTACGCTCCCGCTTGGCAGCATCCGTCAGCTGGCGCGACGATTCCACGGCGACCTTCTTGGTCATCCTGGAAATCTCTGTTTCAATGTTCTGCAGGTCCCTGAGATCACCGAGGAAATCCTGTAGTTCCTTCAACTTGGAAACCGTCGCGCGACCCCCGACGACCAGAGAACGTACCTGTTCCAATACATACCGCAGTCGCTTGGCCGCTAGCCTCGCACGGTGGCTCTGTTCCTTGTCTTCGATCGACTGAATGGACGCCAGCTTGCTCTTCAACTCAGTGGCGTAGTCGAGAAGAACAGCCGCAGTGGCATCGGCAAAGGTCAAAACCTGACCGTTTTTGTCGAGCCTCACTGCCTGCTGCGGTTCGTTGAGACGCTTGCCCAGCTTGTCGCTGACTCGTTGGAACGCGAGTCGCGCCGACTCCACCAGACTGGATTCCGCTTCTGATGTGTCAGAGGTCATTCTCTGCAGAGCAATCTCATAGCCACGCCGACACGACTTTGACAGACTAGCTTTGTGCAGTTGCCCCCCGAGCCAGGCCACGTGCACTTCATTGTCGCGCCCGGCATTGGTCAGACATATGAGCTTGGCCAAGCGCTTTCTGGCTTTCTTCCCAATTGCCTTTGGAAAATGGCCTCGGTACGCGCCAATGAACGAGCGAAGCCGTCTCACTCCGACACGATAGTCGTGCAGGGCCTCCGGATCGTCGGCGGCCCCGAGTCGATCACATGCCTTGCCGGCATCGTCGAGCAACGCTGCGGACAGCCGTCGGCAGATCAACTCAACCGGTTGCGACAGCTGCCCACGAACTCCCTTCATCGGCGCTTTCCTCAGGCCGGTTGACGAAGCTGATACCTGTTTGCGCGCCCGGTCAGGCCATCAGTGCCAAAGACAGTTAGGCCCCAGGATCACGCCCGGAATCGCGGCCGTTGTTCCCCTGGAGCAGTTCAACGCTTATGCTTAACACCTCGGTCACTCCGTTGCAAGAAGACAGATGCCGCTATGTTCCGGTCCGGTGAATCCTCGAGAGATGGCAGTCCAATGATATCGCGCTGGCCATGCGGTGGTCACCTCAGATCCTTGAGAGTACTGAAGGTGACCGCGGCGCTACTCGCAGGCACCGCACTCGGCACGCACGCCCAAATCGCTAGGTCACCGCCGCCCCCCGGCGCGACCGAGCACGTCATAGTGCCAGGCGCTCGTTATGCCAGCGGAGGTTTTGCGCGCTGGTTGCTGGGCAACGACTACCGTGACCTCTGGTTGACCGCGATCGAAGCGCCCGTATTGAACCTGGACAGTGTGGGTGGTGGTCTGACCCCCCTTCGGACAGGTGGCTTTGGGCAGTCTATCTCACTGCACTTCAGCGGACGAGACGGCCGACGATACGTGGTGCGGTCTGTAGACAAAGACCCGACAAAGCGACTGCTCGAACAGCTCAAAGACACATTCATCGAAGACGTGGTCCAAGACCAGATCAGCGCGTTACACCCCACAGGAGCTCTGGTCGTGGATCCGCTACTTGAAGCGACCGGTATCCTCCACGCCCGCCATCAGCTGGTGATTATCCCAGACGACCCTCGACTCGGCGAGCACCGTGACGAGTTTGCCGGAATGCTTGGCATGCTTCTCTTACATCCCGACGAAGGTGCCGATGAGACTCCCGGATTCGCTGGGTCACGTCGGATAAGCGGCTCGGAGGCATTTTTCGGACTACTAGAGGAGAGCCCCTGTGATCGCGTGGACGCGGAGTCGTTCTTGAAGGCCAGACTCGTCGACATGCTCATCGGGGACAAAGACCGTCATGCCGGTCAATGGCGCTGGGCGAGTTACCCGCAGGGCGAGTGCCGCATCTGGCGACCGATACCCGAGGATCGCGACCAGGCTTTTATCGACTTCGACGGCTTCATCATGTGGCTCACACGACGAGTCAGGCCGCAGCAGATCGGGTTCGGACCCGGATACCCAAGTGTCACCGGGCTCACCTTCAACGGCTGGGAGGTTGATCGCGAACTACTGGCGGAGTTGCAGAAGCCGGCGTGGGATTCACTCGTCGGCGTGGTCCAACGGGAGATCTCAGACACCGTGATCGAGAGCGCCGTCCGCCGCCTGCCAGAGCCGCACCGTCGACTGACCGGTGATTACCTCGCGTCCACACTCAAGCAACGACGAGACAATCTGGGAGACTTCGCGGACCGGTACTACCGACTCATCGCGCGATGGGTGGACATCTACGCCACCGATGAAGCCGAGTGGGCTGAGCTGACGCATGGCGAGGAGGGAAATCTGGAAGTCCGGATCGGATTGATGGAAGATGGCGCGCGGAGTGCGCCTTACTTCCACCGAGTCCTTCACCCTGACGAGACGAAGGAAGTCCGCCTCTACATGCGTGGCGGCAATGACGCGGTCGAGGTCCTGGGTTCGCACGGGAATATCCTAATTCGAGCTGATGGGGGCGGCGGGGATGATGAGTTCGTCAATTCCTCGCGGTCAGGAAGAGGTAACACGAGGTTCTATGACGGACGTGGTGCCAACCGATTCGATGCCGGAAGCGGAGCCAAGATCGAACGTAGGCGTTGGGAACGACCGCGTGCCAAGGATCAGGCACACAAGTACGCGCTGGACTGGGGCCACCGTAGCCTATCGTACCCTCTGTTCGCGTATGCACCAGACCCCGGCTTTTTCCTGGCGATGTCATACAGCCGTGAGGACTATGGCTTTCGGAAAGACCCATTCTCTACTCGCCATTCCGTGACCGTCGGACTTGTCACGAACGGTCCGGAACCCATGGTCGGCTATTCCGGCACCTTTCGGCACGTTTGGCCCGGGGTGGACGCACGTCTAAGACTGCAATACACGGGTCTCGATTTCATCAAGTTCTACGGTCTTGGCAACGAGACTGAGGCCCTGCAGCCCACCAGCTTCTACGATATGGAGGAGCAGCATGCGTTGGTAAGCCCTACTCTGGCTCTGCAGTTCGGCGGCAACCGCGGAGGCAAGGAAGGTGCAGGCACGGAATCTCTACGTCAGAGCGTCAGTGTTGAGTTTGGTCCCATGGTCAAGTACTACCACACCCCGTTGGACGCCAACGCGCAGGGGTTTCTCGGCGCCCTCGATCCGCCTCCTTACGGGGCCGGGGAGTTCGGACAAGTCGGTGCCGTCGCCTCCGTGGAGATCGATGCGCGAGACAACTCGGGGTACGCCAAGAAGGGCGCACATCTTGCCGCCACCGGGACCGTCTATCCAGCAGTCTGGGACGTTGAGTCGGCATTCGGCTCGGTGGAGGGCTTTGCTGCCACGTATCTCACAGCCCCGATTCCGACTGAGCCGACACTCGCACTGCGCGTCGGCGGTAAAAAGGTCTGGGGAGACTACCCCTTCCTGGAAGCGGCATACCTCGGTGGCGGACGAACACTGCGAGGCTTCCGGTCCCGGCGGTATGCAGGTGACGCCTCCATCTATGGCAACGCCGAGTTTCGCTTCACAGCCGCACCCTTCAAGATCTTGGTTCCTGGCAACTTCGGGCTGTTCGGTCTGGCCGACGTGGGCCGTGTGTTCTACGAGGGAGACGACGCAGGTGCCGATAGCTGGCATTCGGCGATCGGGGGAGGCATCTGGATATCCTTGATTGACCGAATGCAGACGCTCACGGTAGCAATTGCAGATGGGGAGGACTTGACTGGACTGTATGTCAGAGCCGGCTTCATGTTTTGACCGACGAGGGCGATGACTGTTCAACCCATAAGCGACCAGGGAGAAGAGGCAAGCAACTCAATCCCTGCATCTCCCCAGTTGGACGGTCAACTGTTTGCCGCTGTTGACCTCGGCTCCAATAGCTTTCATCTCATAGTCGCGCGTCACGAACACGGTCAGCTGCAGGTGATCGACCGGCTGCGTGAGATGGTCCGCCTCGCAGCTGGCCTAGACGATGACGGCAACCTGGTTGGCCATGCCCGAGACCGCGCCCTGGAATGCCTGGCCCGTTTCGGCGAGCGACTGAACGGGATTCCTCAAGGACATGTCCGAGCTCTGGCCACGAATACCCTGCGGCGGGTGCGCGATCCCCGACCGTTCCTTCTGCTCGCCGAGACAGCTCTGGGACAGCCAATTGAGGTGATTTCCGGTCACGAGGAGGCACGACTTGTGTACCTGGGCGTTGCACGGGGATTGCCAGCGAGCACGATGCGACGATTGGTCATCGATATTGGGGGAGGCAGCACCGAGCTCATTGTTGGCGTCAACGACCGTCCAGAGATACTGGACACGATCGCAGTGGGCTGCGTGAACGTGAGTGCAGAGTTCTTCGGCAACGGGAGAATCACGCGATCCAAACTGAAGGCTGCACAGACGGCGGTTGCCCTCGAGCTCCGGCCGGTGCGTGACACATATCGCGGCGCAGGTTGGGAGTACGCAGTCGGTTCTTCTGGCACAATCCGGGCCGTTGAACGCGTGCTGCACGAATCCGGCTGGTCGAGCCGAGGAGTCACACGGCAGGGACTCAAGAAGTTGAGGCGTGCTCTCGAAGATCTTGGCAAGGCCGCCCGGCTTGATCTACCCGGCCTGTCCGACGAACGGAAGGCAGTCTTCCCAGGCGGTGTGGCAGTACTCTCGGCGTGCTTCCGAAACATCGAGATCCAGGAGATGCGTGTTTCTGATTATGCACTCCGAGAGGGTGCCCTTTACGACCTGATTGGGCGGGTCCAGCATAGTGATCCGCGTGAGGCAAGTGTGGCGGCTCTGGCCAAGCGCTATGGCGTCGACGTCGAACAGGCCGAACGAGTCCGAGCTACCGCACTACGTGGTTTTGCCCAAGTGAACACCGCATGGGGGTTGGGTGACCAGCTGCGAGAGCTGCTCGGTTGGGCGGCTCAGCTACATGAGGTGGGGTTAGCTATCGCGCACACCGACTACCACCGGCACGGATCCTATCTTGCGCAGCATTCAAACCTCACCGGGTTCTCAAGAGAGGAACAGCTCATCGTCTCCACGCTGATACTGGGACACCGACGCAAGCTCACTGCGAACACGGCTGCACCGCTTCCTGAACGACTAGTAGAGAGAGTGACTCGCGCTTGCGTGGTGTTGCGGCTGGCGGTGCTGCTGCATCGTTCGAGACAGTGCGACGAGGTCCCAGCAATCGACTGGAAGGCGGAAGGAGACGATCTCACCCTCAAGTTCCCTAAGGGGTGGCTTGGCACCCATCCGCTGACCGGCGAGGATTTGAATCGCGAGGCGAAGTACCTACGGCGGGTTGGGATCAGACTCGTGATGAAGAACTAGCGGCGTGACGCCTCATACACCGTAAGTCTCGCCCGTCGGCCACTTCCCTCATCACCCAACAGCAGGCCGCCATTCGACGAGAACGCGATGCCCTCCACCTGACGGTGCGTTCTGCCGCGCAATTTGGCAATGGCGAGCACATCCCCCTGCAAAGTGACCTCGACTATCACCTCCTGCCGCGCGGCAACCACCAGGTACGTCCCCGACTCCGGATGTCGTTCTATGCCCGAGGGGTTGAACGACTTGCCCGATATCTCATCTGTCACCGCATCACGATCGATCAGGATAGGTGAATCATCGGTCCAAGTGCGTTGGTCGATCGACCAACGGAACAAAGCGATTGATCCCTTCAATTGGTCACCGTCTACCGTCTTGCAGATCAATATGAGAGACCGATCGCCCGGTTCGAAAGCCAGTCCTTCAACCTCACAGTGGTCGCCCAATCCCGTCCCATACGTGTTGTAGTGCGAGCGCTCGCCATCTGACGACTCCAATCCTTCGTACAAGCGTCCGCTGCTGGTGACCAGGTAGACCGTGTCACGCACCACCGCAATACCCTCGAAATCACCGCGCGCAGCCGGATCTCCAAATGCAAAGGCCTTGGTGAGGCGACCCTCCTGGTAGTCGACCTCGTAGACGACCGCCCTCTCGTCATCATGAGCAAATAGGCGTCCGTCAGCAGTCGTGGCGAGGCCCGAGATTTCCCTAATGCGATTCGGCAACTTCCACTGGGCGGCCGGGGCTTCCCGGAGATCGTAGCGGGAGAGGACGGTAGGGTCGCTGTGCTGGTGAGCATCGGCACTCAACAGCGGCAACGCGAACAGAATCACCAGGACGGCTGCAACGAGTCCTGTGTACATCGCTGGCTTCCTCACCGCGCTAGACGTGGGTCACTCCTTGGGCAAGGTCCAGTATGGAGTGTGCGTTTCCTTCGACTTGCGCACCTGCAGGTTGCGGAACTCAGCGGCAATGATGAACATGCCGGCCTTCGAGCGAATCGTGGCGATGAACTCAGCACCAGAGACATCTCTCGGCAGACCGATCAGGTACTCCAGCGATGAGTTGCCGTCGGCGGTGGGGGTGATCTCCGCAAGCTTGAACTTCTCGGTCTGCTCTTTCAGCACCTCGTCGAGTGCATCGAGCGTCTGTTCCGTTCCGTTGGCCAGGACGACAAGTAGGCCATTGTACTTCTTGGCCCCCTTACCGGCGCTCTCAACGTGCTCCCTAAGACGGGCCTTTCTCTCCGCGATCTCCGCTAGACTGTCGGGGGTCAACGAAGCCAACACACCCGGGTCGCCAATCGTGAGCTGGCCTGTTCCAGCCCCCGGCGTCCCGCCTCCAGCTAGCACGTCACCAAGTCGCATTTTGGGAGTGAACTTGAGCTGGTCAGCGTAGATATTGCCGATCTGGAGCTTCCACATCGCCAAAACCAAGTAGTTGAACATCACAGTGACTACGGCGGCTATGTTCAGCGCCTGCACGCCTGCAGCCATCGCAGTTCCAATCGCCAAGAAGATGTAGACAGCGTCCTTGGTGTCGCGCAGCGTATTCCTGAAACGCACCGCTGCAACGATCCCGGCCAATGCAAACGCAAGCGCCACACTCACTTGTACCACCATCACCAATGCCGTCACGGGAAGCGGCAGAATGACGACCGCGTGCACGACCGATTCGTCGTACCCCTCACGCTGCTTCGTAACCATGTACACCCAGACAACCGGAGCCAGCAGGACGAGGCAGCCAAGGCAGGCAAACGCGGTATCGGCGAGCGTCTGCAATGAGTCCTGCCAGCGAGAGCTGAGTTCCTCCTGCACACCGGAGAGAGTGATACCTACGTCCGCGAGCTCAGAGAGGCGATCACCGCTAAAGGCCTCCCTGACTACCGGGAAGAGCCAGGCCAAGAGCGCCACAATGCCACCGACCACCACATAGTACGCCGCTACGGTGACGAACGGGTGAGACCAGATACTCCTACGCAGCATCATTGTCGCTACCTCTTGTCACGGTTGTTCTTTTTCTTCCCCAACTTCCTCAATTGCGCCGCCGGAAGCAACCATTTCATCGTTGCATCACCAGCCGTCACATGTGACGGCCACTCCAGTAGGCACGCCCCGCCCTTCTTCAATCGGACAAAATCGCTCTCAGGGGTGGCCAGCAGCCAACTGATCATCTGACCAAGATACGGCTCATGGCCAATTACGGCAGCTGTGGATCCGTCCGGCTGCATCTGCAGCCATGTTAACACTCCCCTGCGCTCACCTTGCGGTGCAAGATCATCCAGCACGACGGTAGTCAGGTCTTCATACGAAGCCGCCACGATCTGCGCTGTCTGAACTGACCGTGAAAGCGGGCTTGCAGCGATCACATCAATTCTCGGTACCAGTGTCCGAACCCCTCGCATCGCGGCAGTCAACCGCTTGCGCCCCTTGGCGCTAAGCGGTCGCTCGGAGTCGTCTTTCCCCGTCTCCGCGAAGACCTCCCGCGGTTCAGCTACCGCATGGCGTATGACCAGGAGCTGCATCTTCGCGTGAGCTAGACTTGCCGCACGTTGCGTTGCTTGCTGATGCCCTGCGGCTTCCTTCGCTTCAAGCGAGTGGCGAGCTTGTAGCGTTTCTCCGCCCACGCAATCAACGCCTCCTGACAATGCACGTCTTCGTCCTCATTCGCGGGCTCACGCTGCACATAGCTCCCATCAGGCAGCATCTCCCAAGCACCGCGTTGATCGTTCAGTTGGGTGTCGAGCAAAAACCTCAGCTCCTTCACCGATTCAGGATCTTCCACAGGAGCCAGTACCTCAACACGGTTCTCGAGGTTCCGCTTCATACAGTCTGCAGAGCCAATGTAATACTCGGACTCGCCCCCATTGTGGAAGTAACAGATCCTCGCGTGTTCCAGAAATCGACCGACCACACTGATTACGCGCACGTTCTCGGAGAGCCCCGGGATTCCAGGTCTCAAGCGACAACTATCACGGATGATGAGATCAACACGGACGCCTTTCTGCGAAGCTCGATACAGCGCTCGGGTGACGTCAACGTCTTCCAGAGCGTTCATCTTGAACTGTATTGCGCCTGGCGAGCTCTTCGAGTGCTTCTCAATCTCCCGCTGGATCTTCTCAAGCAGCATCTGCTTCAAGTGCTTTGGTGCAGGAACAAGCTTAGAGTACCTGCGCTTGGGTTTGTACCCGGTAGTCAGGTAGTTGAACAGCTCAGTCAAGTCCTGGCCGATCTCGGGGTCGCACGTGAGCATACCCAGATCCGAGTAGAGCCGGGCCGTCTCCGAATGGTAGTTCCCGGTACCGAGGTGAGCGTATCGCTTGAGACCGTCGTAATCCTGCCGCACAACCAGGATGGACTTACAATGTGTCTTGAGGCCAACCACCCCGTATGTGACGTGGACTCCCACCTCTTCCAGCCGGTTGGCCCAACGGATGTTGGCCTCTTCGTCGAATCTGGCCTTGAGTTCCACGACTACCGCGACCTGCTTGCCGTTGCGAGCCGCGTCGATCAGGTACCCTACCGCCTTGGACAGTGCAGAGGTCCGATACAGTACCATCTTAATGGCCCGCACTTTGGGATCCACCCTCGCTTCACGCAGCAATCGCTCGACCGAGGTTGCGAATGACTCGTACGGGTGATGCAGCAGAATCGGTCCAGAGTCACGGATGATGTGGAAAACGCTGTCTTCGTGCTCGAGCGCAGGATGTGTCACCGGCTGATGCGGCGGATCATGCAACGTGGGCTCTCTCAAAGCCGTGAGTTCCATCAGGTCGCGCAGGGCCAGCAGGCCATCCACTTCATGCACATCGTCATCTTCATTCAGACCTAGTTCGGCGGCGAGTCTGCCACGGTGCAGCGGCGAGATACCGCAGTCCACTTCCAAGCGAACCACAGGCGCGAACTTGCGCTCGCGCAGACCGCTCTCAATCAAGGAAAGCAGATCGTCGGCCGTTTCCTCTTCTCGCAATGTGTTGGCGTTGCGTGTCACCCGGAACTCCTCACAGCTCTCGATCTCCATGCCGGGAAACAGCAAGTCTAGATTGCTCGCCATCACGCTCTCGAGAGGCACGAAGGTTCTCTTGCCTTCAAGCTGAATGAACCGGGGTACGCCGGCTCCGACGGGCACCTTGACGCGCGCCAGGAGCTGCGTTGTATCCTTGGCGTGTCGCAGCCCTACCAAGAGGTTCAGCGACAGGTTCGAAATGAACGGGAATGGGTGGGCGGGATCAGTGGCTTGAGGCGTCACCAACGGAAAGATGTTTTCCAGGTAGAAGTCCCTGAGATACTGTTGGTCCTTCTTACCCAACGACTCAAACATCGCCAGAACGATACCTTGCTCCTCGAGTTCTTTGAGTAAGCCCTTGAGAACCTGACGCTGCAAAGCCTCGAGCCGTCCCATCAGCTCATGGCATTCTTGAATCTGCTGTTCCGGAGTCCGGCCATCGACCGTTCTCTTGTGCACGCCGGCAAAGACCTGCGTCTTCAAGCCGCCGATTCGCTTCATGCAGAACTCGTCGACGTTCGAGCCCACGATAGACAAGAACTTGACGCGCTCCAACAGCGGGACCCGCGCATCCTTTGCCTGGTGTAGCACCCGGAAATTGAAGTGCAGCCAGGTCAGTTCACGATTCAGGAAGAACTCCGGACCCTCTAGATCGTACTGGCCATCGGAGTCCGGCTCGGGGGGTGAGCCAGGGTGTGGCGGCGTCGTGGCCCGCTCTCTCTTCTTGGACTTCGGAGCACGTTCTACCTTGGTTGCGGCCGCGTCCGAGTCGGGGGGGCCCTCAGACATGCGTTGAACCGATTCGTCGGTGCTGGGGCTGTGTTCCACTGGATCGACCAGCTCAGGCTTCGAGATCATTGACCCTGCTCTACTGTTGGCTGTTCAGCCTTTAATGATGAGACTTCCCGGCAGCATCCACAAGGACGGAGGCTCACTTCAGAGGAGGGGCAATCCGATCAGGTATGACGTCCAACTGCATGCCTCGCAACCACTTGCGCCACAGCACCCAGAAGAGCATCGAGCTCATACGGCTTGCCGATTACCGGCTGCCCGGTGTCCTCCAGGAAGGAGCGTGATGCCGGATTGGTGTAGTCTCCGGTTACAAACACGAACCGGCTAGCCATTTGCGGCATTCTCGCCTCTACCTGCTCAAAGAGCGTCTTTCCCCCGACATACGGCAACCTGAGATCAGAGACTACGCAGTCGATCTCCTGCAGCCTGATCACTTCGAACGCGTCAAGGCCGTTGGTCACTGCGCTGACCTCGTACCCCAGTCGCTCAAACAGTCTCTTCATGATCGTTCGGCTGGCCTGGTCGTCCTCCACCAAGAGGATGCGAACCGCGCCCCGAGGGACGCCTTTGTACTGCCCATCGGCCTGGGGAATCGTGTCCGGCGCCGCCGCATTGATTCTGCTGAGCAGTCGCTTGGTGATCTCCGCGGCCCGATTCACCTCGGTCCGAATCCGCTCGAGATTTCCGCGCTGTGCCGCAGTCAGCCCTGGCTCGTCTTCCGCTGCGGCCAGCCCGATGACACCGAGCCTATTGTGCAGGGCGTTGACGGACTCGGTTAGATCGTTTCTCAGAAAGAGGACCCACGCAGCTAGCAGCTCTCGAGGCACCGCTTCGTCATCACCCTCTACCAGCAGATCCTCGTCGATTGGCACTTGAAGCGTCCCTGTACCCGCCTCCTCGCGTTGCCGTGGCGGCGACCGACGAGACCGGCCCAGCAGTACCAACGCTGCTGCTGCCGCGGTCGCCGCGCCGAACAGGAAGATGTCAGCTAATACCGTGGCATCCTCCTAGTAGCGGTCCCCGTGGAAGACCCTATAGATGCGCCCTCGCATATCATCACTCACGTACAGCGACCCGTCGGGCCCCTCAGCAAGGCCCACTGGTCGGTGCTGCGCGCCCCGGGGACTGACTTCGGATCCAGCGAAACCGTCGGCAAAGACCTCCCAATCGCCGGCTGGCTCGCCGTCCTCCAGAGACACGAAGACAACATTATATCCACCCTGCGGCAATGGTGCGCGATTCCACGACCCGTGGAACGCTACGAATGCTCCGCCTTGGTATTTCTCGGGGAACTGCTCCCCGGAATAGAACAGCAGTCCGTTCGGCGCCCAGTGCGCAGGGAACGCCACGAGTGGCCCCTTTACTTCTCCACATCTTCCGATGCGGGAGCCGTCACCACCATATTCCGGCGCCAGCACTTTCAGGTCCAACTCGGGGTCGTGATAACAGTAGGGCCAACCGAAATCATCGCCGTCCTCGATCCGCACCAGCTCCTCGGACGGTTTCTCAGCGCTTTGGGCCTCGTCGAAATACTCTGACCAGTTTGCAGCAAGTTGATCGCGTCCGTGCACGGCGCCATACAGCACCCCAGTTCCAGGGTGGCTCGTCAGCGCCACTGTGTTCCTCAGGCCAGTGGCGTAACGGCGCCCGTCTGCCTGAACTTGACCCTTTCGCTCTGCGTCGAACCGCCAGATGCCGGCGCGCGTCTCCAGCTCATCACACGGGTCCTTGCCTGGGCCGGCGGCGGCGCGGTCCCTTTCCTGACACGAGTTCGACGGCGACCCAATGTTCACATACAGCGCGCCGTCGGGACCAAACGCGATGCTCTTGGCGCGGTGGCTCCGGTTTGACGGAAGATCAGAGACAATTGTGTCTGGCGGTCCAGCCGGCTGCATAGCGCCTGCTGGCCACGGATACCTGACAACAGCATCGTTGGTGGAGTAGTACAGATAGCCCTCTCTGAGCTCCACGTCGTCGCCGGCACCGCCGGCAAACCGCTCTCGCATGTCTGCCACACCATCGTTATCCGTGTCGCGCAGCACCAAGACCCCTCCCTCAACGGCATTGCTCTGGCCGCGGCCCCGCTGTCCGGCCAAGGCGACTAGCACATCTCCGTTACCTGCCACAGCGAGATGCCGCGCGCGACCTACCGAGTCGGCAAAGACCACGGCACAGAATCCATCAGGCAAAGTGATACCGGCATTGTCCGGACTGCACTGAATCTGCTGCGCTGCACAAGAAGCGGACGCAATTGACGCCGCAACAACCCACAAGGCCTCAGCTCCTAGCCTCATTCTGTACCCCTTTAGCTGCTGTTCGCCGTGACTACGCACACAGGCCTCGCATGCGCGCTGGGAAGTTCGTGATTATACCCGCGGCGCCGATTGCCCTCAACCGCTCAGCTTCTCGCTTGTCATCGATGGTCCAAACGTGAATAGGGATCCCCTGTCGACGCGCGGCCCGGACAAAGCGAGGGTCGACCACCCTCACCTTCCCTCTTCGCACGGGAACTGTGAATGCTGCGACGCCTCTTATGGCGGCCTTTGAACGCACCCGTGACATGAGCCAGAACCAGGTGGCCTCCCGACGCGATGCCGCTCGATAGAACTCTCCGTACCGAAATGGGAGCAGCGCCCGGTGGTCGAACGCACCGACGAGTACCCTGTCTTGAGCGCAATGTTCAGTCACAACGGCGGCCAGGGCCTCGGCGGCCTTCAACTCCTTCACCTCGATTATGCAGGCAACACCAGGAAAACTGGCCAGGACCTGCGCCACCGTCGGCACGCATTCACCAGAGCCGGCGTTCAGCTGCGTCAATTGGGCCAACGAGTGCTCACAAACCGCACCCGATCCATCGGTCGTGCGGTCCAGTGTAGGATCGTGGATCACAACTGGGACACCGTCCGATGTCAATCGCACGTCGAACTCCAGTGCATCGGCTCCCTGATCCAGGCCCCGCCTGAATGCGAGCAGAGTGTTCTCAGGAAACTCACCGGATGCCCCGCGATGAGCGATCAGCGGTCTGGCATCGGGATCAACGAGCTTCATGTGCGCTACGCCTACGGCGCCGGGAGTCTAACCGCACACCTTGTCAAAAGTCGAACGCAGATTGGCGGCTACCAGCTCTGCCGGCCGACCCTCGATATCCTGACGCTCCATCATGTACACCAACTCGCCGTCTTTGAAGAGCGCTATCTGCGGTGACGAAGGCGGATAGCCCACAAAATAGCCGCGGGCGCGCTCGACGGCATCTTGCTCCATACCCGCAAACACGGTCGTCAGCCGATCAGGTCGAGGATCCTGCTCCAAGGCAAGCCGAACGCCCGGTCGAGCTGAGCCCGCGGCACATCCGCACACGGAATTCACGAATACGAGGGTCGTGCCTTCTATCGTCGACAACGTCGCATCAACATCCTCTGACGTCAGCATCTCACTGAAGCCGAGGCAGGTGAGCTCGTCACGCAGCGGCTGAACGACGGTAGGATCGTAGCGATAAGCCTGCATGGGCAGTTGCGCCTCCAGTGGCTGTGGTGGTGTCCCGGATTCGTCGAGGATAAGGGAAAGGCCGCCAATAAGATCGTTGCAGCCCCCAATACAGGCAACTCCCAACCAGCTTGACAGCGGTGGTGCGTGTGGCAACATTGCCAAAAAGTGCGGCGGTGGCGCCAAAATCATTCAGAGTGGAGTTGGGATAGGCTCATGACCTATATCATCTGCGAACCCTGTGTCGGTACCCTGGATAGAGGCTGCGTGGACGTGTGTCCGGTCGACTGCATTTATGAGGGTGATGAACAGCTATTCATCAGCCCGGAGGAGTGCATTGACTGTGGAGCGTGCGAGCCCGAATGCCCGGTTACCGCCATCTTCCCCGAGGAAGACGTTCCAGAGGAATGGAGCAGCTACATCCGGAAGAACTACGAGTACTTCGAAGGTGGAGTGGAACGTCAGGTCGCCAAGGGACGGGGGGGCTGACCGAATCAGATGACCGACCGAGGCCCCGCCGATTCGGGGCCTTTGTTGTTTCTAGCACATGCCGCCGTACCTAGCTCAACTCAGTAGATCAACTCCGACCCCGTGAGTTCTATCGCGCTCGATTCAATCCCCTAGGCCGAGCATCTTCCAGAGACCCGCCAAGTGCTCTTCAACGCTCAACTGCGGCTTGATTTTCTGCTTGTCCTCCGGCTGCTGGCCTCCCGCAGCCTCGGCGGGGCCGCGGTCCGTGGGATCGGTCCCTTTCGGCTCTGGTCCGGGCTTGTGCTCCGACATGCATCCTCCTTGGCTTTCCGGTCCAGCCAGTATTGATCAACCTAGTTTACGAACCAACGGGGGGCAATCGGTGTCTCTACCTGCTGCCGCAATCCCACGCCGAATGCTAGCTCGCTGCGGCGCCGGTCTGTAGTATAGGAGTGTTGGAAGCGAGAGAAGGACGGGAGCATGTCGACGTGACCAAGGACCAGGTGCCGTAGATGCCCGATAGGACAACGTCTACCGTTGGGCCGATAATCATTGGAGTGGCGGGTGGGTCGGGCTCAGGCAAGACCACCGTGGTTGACGAGATAGTGCGCAGCCTGGGAAGCGATCAAGTCAGCATCATCCAACACGACTCCTACTACTTCGACCGCAGTGAGGTCCCGCCTGACGAGCGGGTGAACATCAACTACGATCACCCAGATGCCCTCGAAACGGCACTGCTAGTTGAGCATCTTGGCGCCCTTCTAGAAGGGCGCACCGCCAACGTGCCTGTGTACGACTTCACCAACCACACTCGTAAGACGATGACCGTGACGGTGCGGCCTCGAAAGGCCGTCATTGTGGAAGGTATCTTGATTCTGGCAGACGCCGCGCTACGTGGTCTCATGGACATAAAGGTCTTCGTAGATGCCGATTCTGACCTGCGGATCATCCGGCGTATGGAGCGCGACATATCACAGCGCCGCAGGACCTTGGAGTCTGTGGTCAAACAGTATCTCAAGACCGTACGTCCGATGCACCTCGAGTTTGTCGAGCCGAGCAAGCGTTATGCCGACATCATCATTCCGGAGGGCGGGTACAACGACGTGGCAGTCGACATGCTCATTACCAAGATCAAGTCAATTGTGTGGAACGCGGACGGCGGGGAGGAGTGATCGGTCGAATACCCCGGTTAGACTCAGCGACGCAGCATCACCCGCACCGAGTCGAGGGTCCCTTCGTTGGGTGAGGGTTCGAGCCCGAGGATGTGACAGAAGAGACTGTACAAGTGGATGCTCTGGACCGGTCGTGCCTCGACACCAACCGCGAAGGACGGTCCTGCCGCCAACAACACGCCCCCCATTGACGGAGATGCGGGATCATAACCGTGGGCTCCCCCGATCTCAGGCTGTGGACGGATGCCGTACCAGCCACGGCTGGTAATGGTCCAACCTTCATCGGCAATTCCAACGATGGGTGCTATCCGCCGGTGACTGCGATAGTGTAGCCGCTGCGGTATTTCCTCTCTCCTGTATACCGCGAGGTGAGGGTGAGCGCCGACCAATGACCGGTACACCCCTTCCACCAGGGAATCAGCCGGTCGCAACTGCAGAACGGGACTCCAGTCGATGACTTTCGCGACGTCCAGGTCAACGAAATCGTCAATGAAAATCACACGGTTCGCTGATGTCTGTGCCATTCCGTGGTCTGACACAATTATCAGGTCAACATCGTCTTCTAGGCTCCGTCGCTCCAGCCCATCGAGCAGCAGAGCGACGGCCGAGTCTACGGCGGCGATTGCCGCGTTCACGCCGGCGGATCCTTCTGGATCGTGGTCGTGAGCCCCTGTATCAACGTCTTCGAAGTACAGCGTTACAAAAGTAGGACGCTCGGCATTGGGCAAATCCAGCCACGATAGCACTTGATCGATCCGCTCTGCATTGCGGACGTTCCCGTCGAACGGTTCCCAAAAACTCGGTCGTACCCCCGTGATCTCCGCCTCGGAGCCAGGCCAGAAGTAGGGTGCTGTCTTCTGCCCCTGTTTCTCGGCAGTGACCCAAATGGGTTCGCCCTCCCACCATCTGCCGTCACCGACCGCCTCCCGGTCGCTCAATCTGAACCAGGCGTCGAATAACGGGTCGTACATCGTATTAGCCACGATCCCGTGACTCTCGGGGTAGAGTCCTGTCGCGATGGAGTAGTGAGCGGTGAAAGTCTTGGTGGGAAACACGGATATCAAGCGCTCCGCCCGCACACCACGTGCAGCGATACGGTTGAGGGTAGGTGTCTTGGCGCGATCAAGATAGTCCCATCTGAATCCGTCCAGGCTAACCAAGACGACGGTGGGAGCAATGTCGACCGATTGCCCCGCAACCGCTGACACGAGGAGAAACAACACGCAGAGAAGAAGCACACCTACCCGTGGATTCTTGCAAACACGAGATGTCAGTCGAACCGCGCTCCCTTGGCCGAGCCCGACTTGCCGTCTCTCATCTAGTGCGTTCGGGATGACGACTCCTTCAGCTCGATTCCTCTGGTCTTCAAGTGGGTCATCACCGACTCGAAACAACCCGCTTCGCGGCCCACGTATTCCAGCGGGCAAACGCCCCTCCCGGTAAACTTCCCGCTGGCCACCAGACGCACGATTGCGGTACAGGTGTACCCTGTGGTCCGGGCCATTGATGGGGTGTCCGTCACCGCGTCGTAGCGGTCCAACAGATTGTACTCGGAGCGATTCTC
Source organism: Gemmatimonadota bacterium (assembly GCA_039589275.1). GTDB lineage: Bacteria > Gemmatimonadota > Gemmatimonadetes > Gemmatimonadales > GWC2-71-9. The sequence goes on from JBDHHP010000006.1 coordinate 53,746, forward strand.
GGTTCCGCCGCTGGCGGATCGTATCATCACTCGCATCACGGTAAGATCCGGTTCGCCGGGCTCGAATCGCCAGAGTGGAAACAGTAATCGCGCCGCGACATCCCGAGGGCGGACAGAGATGCCGCCGACATCGATCGGTTCCTCACTAAATAGCCCCATGTCCCGCAGCAGCTCCATTTGTCTGGCGTGGCCCGGATACCGAATGGTCTTCTCACACATATCCGGCACTCCCACCGTGCGTGTGAGGGTTCGCAGACCATCTGTCAGGAATGCCTCGAGCGTTCCCACACCATCAACTTCAATCTGTTCGACCTGAGAGAGCGCGGCTCCGGTCATGATTGCTCCGCCCTCGACATACCTCGCAGGACGGGTGTACTCGGCGATTACGTCGATAGGTGAAAACGTGGCCTTGTACTCGAACAAGCTACTGCGGTCGATCGGTAAACCGCCGACGTAGCACTCAAACCGCTCGACCCTATCTGACGTTGTCTCCGCGAATCCCAGCAGCAGGTTGCTGAGACCGGGCGCTACACCGCAATCAACTAGAGCGGTAACGCCGTTTTCCTTGGCCAACTCATCCAGATCAAACGGATCCTCTTCGAAAAACGAGATGTCAACCACGTTCTTCCGTGCCCTTATCACCGTCTCCAGTGTCCGGAATCCCAACGGTCCGGGTACTGCCCCAACAACCAGATCTTGCTCAGCCACCAGACTGGCTATCTGGGACGGATCGGCGAAATCCACTCTGGTAGTCCTCACGGCTCCCGCGGTCACGGCACCCTGCAGAGCCTCTGGTGACGCATCAGCTGCCGCCACCGTGAACTCGCCATCCGCGGCCAGATCGCGAACGATGGCTTTGCCTACCCTGCCAACACCGAGGACGACTACATGCACCTTGCTGCTTCCCCTCAGATCAAATTCACGGCCTCGATCAAATGGAACCGCGCGCCGACTGCGCGGGTTATCTTGCTAATCGACGACGCCAGGCCAAATCCGAGTGCGAGTCAGGTTCGTGAGGAGAATAAACCGTTCGACAGCCATCGTCACCAGTGCCACTGGCTGACGCGAGATTTCAGACCATGCATTTGAACGTGATACACCCCATGGGGAGATCGATACGATGAGAAGAACCGTGCGCGCCGCATTCGGCCTGGCACTTGTCTTTCCACTTTGGACCGGCACCTCGGTTGCCCAACAGCGCGCCGGCGAGGTGGGCACGCCATCAGTGGACAAGCGACCGCTCCCATATCCCGTGATCCCGTCCGCTCAGTTCCGGCGCGCAATGGAACGAGGGACGCGCACCGCGACCGGTCAACCCGGATCTGCCTACTGGCAGCAGTGGACCGATTACAGACTGACTGCACGACTCGACCCAGTCGAAGGCCGAGTCGAAGGCAATGCGCACATCCTCTACAGCAATCGATCACCGGACACCTTGCCCTTTGTCGCGCTCCATCTGTTCCAAAATCTGCATGCAGATGGCGCGGTTCGTAATGAGCCCGCTGAGGTCACCGGTGGGATCGAGCTGGCACGAGTTGTCGCTGGGGGGAAGGTGTTGCCCGAGGCCTGGAGCCTGAGGCTGCTCAGGGGATCAGGATCGGGGGCTGGATACGGCGTGGACGGGACCATTCTATACGTTCGCCCCCCAGCGCCGCTATCCGCGGGTGATTCGCTCGTGCTGGAAATCGCCTGGTCTTTCGATGTCCCTCAAGATGGCGCAAGCGGACGTATGGGTTGGAGTGAAGACAATCTATTCCACATCGCCTATTGGTATCCCCAAATGGTCGTTTACGACGACGTGGTGGGGTGGCAGGCCGATCAGTTCCTGGGGAACGCGGAATTCTACCTTGGATTCGGCAGCTACGATCTCACGGTCGAGGCACCGTCAGAATGGGTTGTCATGGCCACCGGCGAGCTCCAGAACCCCGAAGCCGTGTTGACAGACGTGGTGCTCGACAGGTATCGCCGAGCCCACGAGAGCGACAGCGTCATCCACGTGTTGACAGATGCGGACTACGGGGTTGGCAACGCCACCCGCCAATCGGCGTCCGGCATGCTACAGTGGAAGTTCACAGGCAACAACGTGCGTGATGTGGCGTTTAGCGCCTTCCGGGCATCAAACTGGGATGCGGCGCGTACAGAAGTCGGCGACAGAGACGGCGACGGGGCCACGGACTACTCGCTGGTCAACTCCTTCTGGCGGTCTTCTGCGCCGCGGTGGGCTCAGCAGTGGCGGTACGCTCAACACAGTATCGCGTTTCTCTCCAAGTGGACGGGCCTGCCATACCCCTGGCCTCACATGACCTCGGTAGAGGGCGGCGGCATCATAGGTGGAGGCATGGAGTTCCCCATGATGACCCTAATCGGCAGCTATAGCCAGGGAAGCGATGAGGGACTCTATGGAGTCACTGCGCACGAGCTTGCTCACATGTGGGTGCCAATGATAGTCGGTACGGACGAGCGTCGTCACTCCTGGATGGACGAGGGAACGACGTCGTTCAACACGAGCCCGGCGGAAGACGATTTCTACACTGGCAGTGACCATCGCCGAGACAATGCTGACAGCTATCTGTTCGTGGCGCGCATGGGCGTAGAGGGCGAGGTGATGCGTTGGAGCGACTACCACTATTCCGGAACTGCCTACGGAACAGCGTCATACTCCAAGCCAGCAGCGCTGCTGTCTACGCTGCGAGGGTTGTTGGGTGAAGATGTGTTCGACGCAGCGTACCACGACTACGTCAGAACCTGGGCCTACAAGCATCCCAAACCGTGGGATTTCTTCAGCCATTTCAACACTGCTAGTGGCCGAGACCTGGACTGGTTCTGGCGCTCCTGGTACTACGAAACCTGGACACTGGACCATGCCGTGGCCGAGGTGCGCACGGATGAGACCGGATCCACGATCGTGATCGAGGATCGTGGTTGGGTGCCAATGCCGGCGAGGGTGACAGTAACGACGCAGAGGGGTGAGAAGCTGAAACTCGAAGTCCCAGTCGAAACCTGGCTGAGTGGCGAGATTCAGGCCGAACTGAGGGTGCAAGCCGGATCACCAGTTGTGCGAGTCGAGATCGACGCGGAGTTGGCGTTTCCTGACGTGGACACAAGCAACAACGTATGGGATAGGGATGCTGGGTGATCCCTGTCACTGGACCTCGAGCAACTCCACATCGAATACCAATGTGGCGTTCCTCGGTATCACTGGAGGATACCCGCTACTGCCGTAACCGAGAGCCGGTGGGATGACGAGTTTCCGCTTTCCTCCGACTCTCATGCCAGCGACCCCCTCGTCCCATCCGGCGATCACGTCTTGCGCCCCAAGCACGAATGTGAACGGCTCTCCTCCATCCACACTGCTGTCGAACTTGGTGCCGTCTGTCAGCCAGCCGGTGTAATGCACTGCCACGGCGTTTCCGGCAGTGGCCTCCATCCCGTCACCGACGACCAGGTCTTGATACCGTAGACCCGAAGGGGCCTCAGTCATGGACTCCAAGGTTACCTCCAACTCGGGTGCGAACTGCTCGCTGGACATCTCACCATCATCCGAACCGCAGGACACGAACGCGACTGCGGTGAATACAACTGAGATCTTGCGCATATCATCCACTCCGATTCCGGCAGCCATTATCCGAATATGATGCTTGACCGCGGTATGGCGCGTTGCCTACGTTCCACTCGCGCAAGTTAAGCGACCGAGAGGAAATAGCCATGCAGAGAAGAAGCTTGCTTTCCGGACTGGCAGTAGCAGCGGTTCTCATCCCTGCCTCGGTCCTCGGTCAAGCGGCACCAGGAACCGACATCTTCCTCGTCTCAGTAAGGATGTCTGGAGACGAAATTCGGTTAGGTGAGCCATTCAACATCACCGATCGAGACGGCTACGACAACCAGCCTTCGTTTCTACCAGACGGTAGAAGCCTACTGTACACGTCGAACCGCGGTGATCAGACCGACATTTACCGCTACTTCATCCGCACGAGGGCGACCAGACAAGTCACCAATACGAGTCCGGAAAGCGAGTATTCGCCGACCGTCACCCCAGCCGCGGACGCGTTCACGGTTGTTCGCGTAGAGGCAGACTCGACTCAACGGCTGTGGCAGTTCGATCTGGACGGACACAGCCCCAGGTTGGTGTTTGCCAATGTCAAACCGGTCGGGTATCAAGCGTGGGGAAGCGACCATACGCTCGTGCTGTTCGTCCTCGCTGACTCTGCAACGCCGGCTACGCTCCAAGTGGCAGACACCCGCACCGGCCGAGCCCAGATTGTCGCATACCGCATCGGTCGCTCGCTGCATAGAGTTCCTGGCCGAGACGCGGTGAGCTTCACCCATCGTGTTCCAGACTATTGGATCAAGGAAATGGATCTGGAGAGTCTTGCGGTGCGTCCCGTGGTGAAGCTGTTGGATGGCAACGAGCATTACGCGTGGCTGCCGGACGGCACCGCGATAATGGGTCAGGGATCCAAGCTGTATCGTTGGGGCCCGACAGCCGGCACCCAGTGGACGGAGATTGCCGACCTCGAACAGGCGGGCCTGGGAGGGATTTCGCGTATCGCCGTCAGCCCCGACGGCGAGCGGCTGGCGGTAGTGGCCACACGCCCGGAGCAGTAGGCGTGATGCGGCCGGGCCATCCGGCCCGGACCGTCACAATACCGTTCTTAATTACCCAGTATCTCGCGCAAAGCAGCGAGCAAGTAATGCACGTTGCGCTCTGCGCAGCTGTAACCCATCAAGCCAATGCGCCACGCCTTGCCCTTCAGAGGCCCGAATCCTCCCACGATCTCTATGCCGTATTCACCTAGCAGACGCTGACGAACCGCAGCATCGTCGACCCCGTCCGGGATCATCACACACGTCAGCATCGGCAACCGATTCGACGGATCGCCAAACAGCTCCAAACCGAGATCTTGCAGGCCTGCCTTTAGCAGGTCACCACATCTCTGATGCCGGGCGAATCGGGCTTGGAGCCCTTCTTCTTGAACGAGCCTTAGGGCCTCGCGCATTGCGTACGCCAAGGACCCCGGGGCCGTGTGATGATACACACGATCGGCGAACCAGTACTTACGGATCAACAGCAGATCCAAATACCAGGTATCTACGGGTCGGCTGCGTGCCTCGACCATTCCAATCGTACGTTCATTGAGCGTGATGCACGAGATACCCGCAGGGCCGCCGATGCACTTCTGCCCGCCGCTATAGCACATATCAATATGGTACCTGTCGACAGGTATGTCGGCTCCACCCAACGAGCACACGGTGTCAACCAGGAACAGCTTGTCGTGCTGCCGCACGAGTTGGCCGATTTGCTCCAGCGGTTGGCCAATACCCGATGACGTCTCTCCGTGCACCACTGCAACCATCTTGGCACCGGGATTGGACTTCAGCGCCGACTCGATCTGATCGGTCTCGATGATCTGGCCAAACTCCACTTCAACCCGGATGGCCCTACCGCCGTGCCGCTCTACGATCTCCGCCATGCGCTGGCCGAAGAACCCGTGAATGCCGACGATCACCTGGTCGCCTGGCTCCACGACATTGCAGATTGCCGCTTCCATTCCGGCCATGCCCGTACCCGGAAGGGTGATGGACATCTCGTTCTCAGTCTGGAACAAATGGCGGAGGAGAGACATGGTATCGTCCATGACCCTCAAGAAATCAGGATCCAGATAGCCCAAGATCGGACTGGTCATCGCCTGCGCCACTCGCGGATGAAGATTGCTGGGACCCGGTCCCAGCAGCACGCGCGGTTGATGGCGCAATTGGTCGAATGAAACGTCTTTATCCGTCATAGTGTTCGGGAGTATGACCGCAGCAGCACCCGGTGTCAATCCCGATTTTGAGTGTTAGAATCGACCATCTAACAGTACAATTGGTTCACACGCGCGCAGTCAAGGCGATCTGATCGTCACCTCCAGGTCACTTGCGTCGACTGGCGTTCTGGATTCGCGACCGTCAGGCCAGCGGACCCATACCGCACGCATACCCACTTCCACACCCATCACCTGGACCGGCCCATCATGAGAAAAGTATCCAGAGCCTGAGCGTAGCTCCCGCGCGGGACCCATGCGCTCATCGTAGACGAGGCGAATTGTTGCTCCAATTGCATCCGGGTTCCCAGCTCTACCCACCAGCCGCACTCTCAGGCCGGGCTTGGCGAGGACGTTGTGATACAACTTGGTCTCGTTCCCGTTCTGCGATACTGCAAGATCCACTCTGCCGTCACCATCAAAATCTGAGAGCGCCGCACCGCGCTGATCGCCGTACACGTGTATTCCCGACTGGGATCCCGAGAATGGCAGGAGTTCACCATCACCGGTACCCCTCAGCCATAGCCCTCTACCCGCAGCATAGCGCGGCATCTCCGGCTCAACTGGATAGAAATTCTGCGTGAGGAAGAGGTCCTCTTTCCCATCGCCATCGAAGTCGGCGACGCCGGCGTAGAAGGAGGGCGAGAGCTGAGCTTCTGCCGGCAGTGCGCGGCTCTCGAACCGACCTCCGCGATTCAAGAACAACATATGCTCGAAGCCGTTTGTCTCGAGTACCTCTGCGCTCTCCAGGGCAGCGCCGATCACTCCATGTATTGTCGCATCCGCATACTCACCAAAGCTGTTGATCTGGCGGCCCACGAATGGAATCGCGCCCGTCACTTCCATGCGGCCGCGGATCGGCACCATGTCTCCCAATCTGGACTCGTAACGCGCCTCGAGGATGTCCATCGTTCCGCTGCCGTCAAAATCAGCGTAGTAGAGCCTCAACGGGTGGGGCTGGCTTGCTTCCATCCGCGTGTTTGTCCCCCAGCTGGTGGCGACGATGTCCTGCATTCCGTCGCCGTCGAAGTCCCCCGCCGTAACCCCATTCCACTTGCTCAACAACACATCGAGACCGGAACCCGCGGTGGCGTCCGAGTAGCTACCTGACTCGTTGCTGAGCATTCGCAGAGATCCCCAGTCCATTGCCAGCACCAAGTCGGGGTCCCCGTCCGCGTCTACGTCGGTGAAGATCGCGCTAGACACCATGCCGATGCCCGACAGCTCAGCTGAATTCGCCGAGTCGAGAACCAGAGCACCCTGCTCATTCTTGAAGAGCCGCGAGGACGGCGCCAAGGGGTACCTAGCCGGGAGGACACGGCCAGCCGCGAACAGATCGAGATCACCGTCTCCATCATAGTCAGCCAAAGCGAGGTGTCCAATGCTCGACTCGTCGCCCGGAACGGCCTCTGCTACCAATGGCCGCACCGTTGCTGGCTCCCTTATCCTTTGGCGCAGCTGTAACACGGAGGCCGCTGAGCGCGCCTCGTCCGGGCTAGCCGCCTCGTAGTTGGATTGGCCCAGCAACAGCGAAAAGCCCCCATTTCCATTAGGGAATGGTAACAGCGCAGTCTGGTCGAGCGGGGCTTCGATCAATCCTATCGGACGCCCTGTGAGGCGTCCTCCATCGTTACGCAAGAAAGCGAGCTTACCCCCTACGCCAGACGGGATGTACAGGTCCTCGTCGCCATCGCGATCGGTGTCGTGCCAGGTGATCCCGGGACCTGACTGGCTCAGCCTGTGGCGCAGAAGCGGTTGCCTAGCGTGATCGAGGTAATCTGTCTCAGCATGGATGTGATTCAGTTGCTCGCTCACATCCGCAAAGAACGACTCCACGCTATCACTTGCGGTGCCACTGGCATGGGGCGCCGCGCTGGCCTCGTCGATCTCATAGTACCGATTGGGACGCGCACCTTCGATCAAGCTCCTCCTACCGCTGCGCCAATCCACCGCGATCGTAAGGCTCGTGGCGTCTCCTGTCGCGAACATGTAGACAGGGTCAGAACTAGACGTGTACAGCCCGCCCGCGGTTGCTTCTTTGTGTTGCTCCGCCACCGGTCCGCCAAGCACTCTTATCTGGACTCCGATTCCCTGGGTGTTGGGAGATAGTCCACGAAGCCTCACGGCGATGCGGTTCGCGTTGCTCTTGTTGCGGTAAACACCTGCAGGGAAGCCGAGACCGTTTAGCACGAGATCCAAATCGCCATCGAGATCGAGGTCGGCTGTGGCGCCGCCCTGCTCGATGCTTGGCTGGTCAGCGAAGCCCCATTCAGCTGCGACTTCGTCGAAAGTCAGGTCGCCGTTGTTCCTGAACGCGACATTGGGCAGGTGCAGGTTTGGAAACTGGAACCGCCACCTACGCCAATCGGTCGTATCACTGCTTCGCCGAAGGCGCGCCTGCGTATCTAAATCGAGGAAATCGTACTGGTGCCCGGTTCCAATCAGAATATCCTCGTAGCCGTCCAGATCGACGTCCACGAACAGAACCGACCAAGACCAGCCGGAGGCTTCGACCCCTGCGTACTCGGCGATCTCAGCAAAGGTGTTGTCACCACGATTCATGAACAGGGTGTTTCGACCTATCTGGGGACGATCTTCAGTTTGCCCCAGTACGACCGGGGCGGGCACCATTGCCTGGACCTGCGTCTTCTGAAGCCGGGTGTTCCGGTCCAGCATATCGATCAAGATGAAGTCCTCGTCTCCGTCTCGGTCGATGTCGGAGAAATCCATCGTCATCGTGGCGTTACTGGTGGCTCTCAGCGCCATCGCGCCGATAGCGCGGAACAGTCCGGTGCCGTCATTCATCCACACCCGGTCTGGGCTCTCGAAGTCGTTGCAGACGTAGAGATCGGGGTCCCCATCACGATCCATATCGTGAAAACGCGCCGTGAGACCCCAGTCAGTCGGCGTTTCGGTAAGCGGCATGCCATCCTCGTCGAGGAATCGCCCTGACGTGAAGGGGACCTCCTCGAACCGCCCCTGTCCGTCGTTCAAGTAGAACTTGTCGGGCTCAGCGAACTCAAATCGCATGATCCGTCCAGGTTGATGCACTAAGCGGTAGTGATTCCTGAACTCTGCCCTTACCTGAAACTCGCCGCCCACTTCCTCGACGACATTGTCAAATGCCGTGACTGACGGCGGGAACACGTCGCGAACAGGTCTGACCTTGTTGTTGGCAACGTACAGATCCAAGTCTCCGTCACCGTCGACATCCGCGAGGGCCTGAGTCGTGCCGTAGTAGGGCGACTCGAGCCCGGCCTCCGCCGTGCGATCCTCGAATGTGCCTGCGCCGTCATTTATGAACAATGCACTGCCGTCTCCCATTGACGTGGTCAGCAAGTCGAGGTCACCGTCGCCATCCACGTCCGCGAATGTGGCCCCGGTTGAGAAACGGTCCGGTAGCGCGACACCAGCTAGGTCGGTCACATCCTCGAACCGCCACCCGCCGAGGTTGCGATACAGCGCGCTGGGTCCGTTCAGCCGAGCCAAGTACACGTCGGCCAGTCCATCACCATCCACATCACCGAGGGCGACACCGGAGCCGTTGAACAGGTGCTCATTCAACATGGCTTGCTCCTCGGTGACTGAGTTCACGAAATCGATGCCAGTCCTGGAAGCTGACAGTTGCTCGAATCCGGTCTCCCCGCGGCGCGGCAACGGGATCTCGGCCCAGCGGTAGCCAGGCTCCTCGCGCCACTCTAGAGCGGACGGTCCGCCACAGCCGAACAGGCCTACTGTCAGCAGGACGGGTCCCAGAGCGGCTGGACCCCGTGCAGCCGAGATGCGTGGAACGCATCCCGGGCACTCGAGCCGAAGGTGCCTCCGTCGCAGCGGCCTAGGCCAGTTCAATCAAATCCTCCCTGCACCCAAGACTGGATTAGTCGAGAACCTCGCAGCATCATTCCACCGTAAGGTAGGTAGGCACACTCGACCTGCCCCGGGGAATGATAACCTCATATCACGTCGGCTCCGCCTGCGGCTGAGAACTCGCTCGCGAGCATGGTGTACGATAGAAGTCTGAACACATTTCGAATCAACGTACGATGCGGACCTAAGTGTGCGAGCAGCGGCTCTGAGACAACGGCCAAAGTACACCTGCCTGTTTTGCCGAGGGTACCTCGGACAGAACGAGCTGGTGGAGCACTGCACGGTCGGTCATCGGCTCGCGTTCGACAGTAGAGCTGGTCGTCTCTGGATCGTGTGCCCCCACTGCGCAGGATGGAACCTTGCACCCCTAGACGAGCGATGGGATGCCATCGAGGAGTGCGAGCGCATGTTTCGAGAGACAGCCGTACGCGTACACACCGAGAACATCGGGCTCGCGGTTGTATACGAGCTGCTCGACCTAATACGCATCGGGGCTCCGCTGCGTTCCGAACTCGCTATCTGGCGGTACGCCAACGAGCTGAGGGGAAGGCGCAGGAGAGCGTTCCTTCGAGCCGGCACACGAGCAGCTGATCGATTCGGCTGGATGATGGGGGCCGGCGGTCTTTTGGGAGCCGGTGTGGCTCTGTTGGCGGGCACACCCGTCGCAATTGGAGTCGGTATGATGGCGGGGGCAGGATCCGAAGAGCTGTGGCGTGAGATAGGTCCGGACAAGATCGAGAGGTTTCTAGGGCGAGTCATTGCCAAGGTACGGATAAACACACTCGACTACTCCTACGTTCGCACGGGACACGTGCCCGAGCTGCGCGTTGCCGAGTACAGCAATGATTGGCGACTGGAGCTACCTCACTCCGTGGGCTGGAAAGGTTACCAAGGCTCGGAGGCATTGAGCGTTCTGGGCGTGATGCTGCCGATCGCCAACGGTTTTGGGGCGTCGCGCAATCAGGTTCTCAGGGCCGTGGATGAACTCGAAGCCGCTGGCAGTGCCGACGCTTACATCGAGACCATCGCGCGGCGTCTCAAGGAGTCCGGATTCGCCGGCAACGGCGTCGGTACTTACCCGATGCCCACTAGGCTGGCTCTCGAAATGGCGGCGCACGAAAGAACGGAAAGAGACGCACTCAGGGGGCAGCTGAAATGGCTCGAGCGCCGCTGGCGCGACGCAGAGGCGCTTGCCGAGATCGCCGACAACCTGTTCGCGACGCCGACAGCTGAGTCAGTAGTCGGTGATGTAGAGCGTCTAACCCAAGCTCAGTAGCTGTGCAGCTCCAGTAAGAGCAGTTCCAGTTCCAGACGTCTACACGTCGACCAGCCTACCCCCCATACTCCCAGCTCTGCCCCGGATCCATGACCTTCACCTCGATACCGTCCGGCGTGAATCCCGAGGCGTCAGGCAGAAGCAGAGGCCACGTGGCATAATGCATCGGCACGGCCACCTTGGGCTTGATCCACTCGGCGGCCTTGGTGGCTAGCTCCGGCCCCATAGTGAACCTGTCACCCACCGGAACGAGCGCAATATCCGGCTGGTACAGTTCACCGATGAGCTTGAGATCACTGAACAGCCCCGTGTCACCCAGATGGTAAACCGTCACTCCGCCCAGATGCACCACTACACCACACGGCATTCCCATGTACTGCCCTTCGTATGACGACGAGTGAAAGGCCTGGGTGAACGCTACCCATCCGAACTCAGTCACTATCTTCCCGCCCGGGTTTCCAGGCTCGGCATTTACCCCTCGTTCGGACAAGTACTGGTAGATCTCGAACGCTGCGTACACCGTGGCGTCGTTGCTCTTGGCAATCGCGATAGTGTCGCCGAAGTGGTCGGAGTGCCCGTGCGTGAGCGCGATGAACTTGCAGCTCACATCCTGCGGCTTCATCGTCGCAACGGGATTGTCGGTCAGAAATGGGTCAATCGCCACCGTATGCCTACCGTCACTTACCAGGAACGCCGCGTGCCCAATGAAGGTGAGTTTTACCGCCATGAGTTCGTTCCCTCCGCGATCAAACGACCATGAGGTGGGTGCTTCGATCCGCCGCCCCGGGATTCAAGCGAAATCTCGAGCGCACTACATACCCGGCTAACCTCACCCGCTGATCGGTCGGTCGCAAGTGGGGCCCTTTTTAGCTTACCTTAATCGGGGTATCTAATGCGAGCATGCTTCCGACAATGACGACTCAACTAAGTAACGGAGAGTTGCTGGCAAGGCTCGTCGGCTTTGACTCCACGAGCTGCAACAGCAATCTGCCATTGGCCGACTTCATCTGTGACTATCTCGACCGGCCCGGCATCCTCATCGAACGTGTCGAGTCACAGGATCACCACAAGGTGGATCTGGTCGTGACTGTCTCATCCCACCAGCAGGGCGAGCGACGCGGACTCGCTCTGTCGGGCCACATGGACGTGGTGCCCGCGGACGAGCCAGGTTGGACTAGTGCCCCATTCGAGTTGACGAGGCGGGGCGATCGCCTCTACGGGCGTGGGGCATGCGACATGAAGGGGTTTCTGGCGCTTGCGATCAACGCCGCAGTCAAGGCGGTTTCCCGATCTCTGCATCAGCCTCTGGTCCTGATTCTGACGTACGACGAGGAGATCGGACTCCTCGGCGCCAAGCATCTGGCGGAGTCGTGGACGGCCGTAGAACGATTGCCGCGGGCGGCGATCATAGGGGAGCCAACCGAGCTACTTGTTATCCGGATGCACAAGGGATACCTGGATTTCCGGATCGCCATTCAAGGCCTGAGCGCTCACAGCGGGTACCCGCACCTCGGCAGAAGCGCCATCGAGCCAGCGGGCAGGCTTGTTGTCGCCCTCTCAGAACTGCGACGGACGTTTGAAGCAGAGTCGCCCCCGAATCGGGAGCACTTCCCAGAAGTGCCCTTTGCCGCCCTCAACATCGGCCGCGTTGGGGGAGGGTCCGCGACCAACGTGATCCCCGACCACTGCAACATCGAGTGCGCTCTCCGGCTGCTGCCAGGGATGGATCAGGTGGCTTCTGTTGGTCGGGTGAGAGAGACCGTTGAGACCACACTGGACGGCATTCCGCATTCGTTCGAGCTGGGAGCAGCCTCGCCCGCTATGTACCTGAGCGATGATGCAGAAATCTACAGAGCCCTGTGCTCTGAAATAGGACAGACCGAGACCCTGAGTGCGTCGTACGCTACCGATGCCGCTTGGCTGCAGCGACTAGATATGCAGTGTGTGATCTGGGGCCCCGGATCGATCGAGGTGGCTCACAAGCCGGATGAATCAATACCGATCGAGCAGATGGAACGCGCCGATTTGGTACTGGGCAACATGATACGGCGCTTCTGTGCTGGATAGTAGGCGCAGGTGATGTTCTAAGACTATCGCCCGTACGGAGACAAGAGGGTTATGAGCAATGACACATCAGCTGATTGAATGCGTTCCCAACTTCAGCGAAGGGAACGACCTGTCAATTATCAAACAGATAACCGATCAGATCGAATCGGTCGATGGCGTCACCCTACTGGATGTGGATCCGGGTAAGGCCACCAACCGGACGGTCGTCACATTTGTGGGTACCCCAACCGAGGTGCTGGAGGCTGCGGTGCGCGCCGTGCGCAAGGCGTCCGAACTGATCGACATGCGAGTGCACAAGGGGGAGCACCCGCGGTTTGGGGCAACCGATGTCTGCCCTCTCGTACCAGTCGCGAACATCACCATGGACGAGACGGTGCAACTCGCCCGGAAGCTCGCGCAGAGGATAGGTGAGGAATTGGGTGTGACCGTCTATTGCTATGAGAACGCCGCATTCACTGATGAACGCCGTAACCTCGCCGAGGTGAGAAAAGGCGAATACGAGGGGCTGAAAGACAGACTGACGCAGGCAGAATGGAAGCCGGATTTCGGCCCTGCGGAGTTCAATCCCTCGTCAGGCGCCACGGCAGTCGGCGCGCGGGATTTCCTGGTTGCGTACAATGTGAACCTGAACACCACCTCAACAAGGCGTGCCAACGCCATCGCCTTTGACGTGCGGGAAAAGGGCCGCATCAAGCGAGAGGGTAATCCCGTAACAGGTGAGATCGTTCGGGACGCGAACGGTAAGCCGGTTTGGACACCAGGCTCACTGAAGTGCGTCAAGGGGATTGGCTGGTTCATCGAGGAGTATGGCATCGCGCAAATCTCGATGAACTTGACAAATATCAGCGTGACTCCTGTACACGTGGCCTTTGACGAAGTGTGCGAGAAAGCAAAGGAACGCGGCGTGAGGGTAACCGGTTCTGAACTCGTCGGACTCATTCCACTTTCGGCGATGCTCGACGCCGGACGCCATTATCTCCGCAAACAGGAGCGCTCACTGGGGATTCCCGATAGGGAGATCATCAAGATCGCCGCAAAGTCCCTTGGTCTCGATGACCTTACACCATTTCGACCGGAAGAGAAGATAATCGAGTACGCCATCGGCAAACGCGATGCGAACAAGCTGGTGGATAAGACCGTGACGGACTTCGTGTGGGACACCGCCTCGGAATCGCCGGCGCCCGGCGGCGGCTCAGTTGCCGCTACTGTGGGATCTATGGGAGCCGCGCTTGCCACCATGGTGGCTAACCTGTCGTCGCACAAACAGGGATGGGACGACAGATGGGAGGAGTTCTCCACCTGGGCTGAGAAGGGCAAGGCCTATCACGACGAGCTGCTGCAACTCGTCGACGCCGACACCGTAGCGTTCAACTCGGTGATGGCGGCATTCGGGCTTACCAGCGATACTGAGGCGGAAAAGGCCGAGCGAGATCGAGCGATTCAGGCTGCTACCAAGGCTGCGATCGCGGTCCCATTCGAGGTGATGCAAAGGGCGTTCGAGTCGATGGATGTGATCAAGGCTATGGCGGAGATTGGCAACCCGAACTCCGCGTCCGACGCGGGCGTTGGGGCGCTGTGCGCCCATGCTGCGGTCAGGGGAGCATTCCTCAATGTGAAGATCAACGCGGCAGATCTTCAAGACAAAGAATACCTGGCGAACATAATGGCCCGAGGCGCCGAGATTGAGTCAAAAGCGGCAGCAATGGAGCAGCAGATACTCGAGATCGTCGAGGCCAAGATGTGATTGAGCTTTCTCCGAAAGAACGGGCCCTCGCTGCCGGTGAACTCGGTCCGTCACGTGCCGCGGCGATGCGCATCTTGACGGAAGCAGCTGATCTGATGGGGGCCGATCGGCTGGTACAGATCAGCTCAGCACACATCGACGGTTGCCTGTATCACGGCGACGGTGGCGTTGAGTTCGCCGAGATGCTGGCTGAGGATGGCAACAAAGTCAGCGTTCCTACAACGCTGAACGTAGGCGCTCTGGACCTGCTCCATCCCGGCCTCGTGCGTACCGACCCGCACAGATACGAGATGGCACGGCGTCAGATGGCAGCTTACGTCAAACTCGGGTGTCAGCCAACCTGGACCTGCGCACCCTACCAGGCTGGCCACCGCCCCAAGCTGGGCGAACAGGTCGCTTGGGGCGAGAGCAACGCCGTCGCATTCGTGAATTCCGTGCTAGGAGCACGGACCAATCGATACGGCGACTTTCTAGACGCTTGCTGCGCTCTCACAGGCAGGGCTCCCATGGTGGGGCTTCACGAGCCCGCCGGGCGCTGGGCCACGCTGTTGGTCGATGCACGCCAAGTCTCACCTCAACTGAAGCGCACCGATGCATTCTATCCGGTATTCGGTACCTGGTTCGGAGCGGCCGTAGGTGAGCAGGTCGCGGTGATCGAGGGTTTGCCGGCAGACATTACGGAGGATCAACTCAAGGCCCTCGGAGCCGCTGCATCATCGTCTGGGGCGGTCGCCCTGTTTCACGTGGCGGGAGTCACACCGGAGGCCCCCGATGTCGAGGCGGCCGGCGGCGGCAGGCGTCCAGAAACCACCATACAGGTCACCACAGAGGACCTGAGAGACGTGCGCGATCGTCTGTCAACGACCACCGCTGATCGGCTGGATGCTGTCGCGGTTGGCAGCCCTCATTTCTCGCTGCAGGAGTTTGCTGATTTGGAGTCGCTACTGGAGGGCCGACGCTTCAGTGTCCCATTCTACGTATGTACTGGTCGGGGCGTACTGCAGGTACTCGAGTCGCAGGGACGGTTGCCGACGCTGGTAGCTTCCGGCATTGAGTTCATCGTCGACACATGCGTGGTGGTGACTCCGATACTGCCGGAAAAGGGGGGAGTGCTGATGACGAACTCTGGCAAGTTCGCGCATTACACTCCGGCCAATACCGGGTACGAGGTGGTGTACGGCAGTCTCGCCGACTGTGTCGCATCCGCTCTCACGGGGACTGTCACGCGTGACGAATCGCTTTGGACCTGAAATCGTCGAGCGCGAGTTGTTCGGCAAGGTCGTGATAGCTGGCTCGGCTTCAGGGAACATCCTACGCTTGTCCGCGCCAATCAGCTTCTGGGGCGGCATCGACCCAGAAACGGGGCTGGTTTCGGATCCTCGTCACCCGGATTTCAGAAAGAGCATTGCGGGATGCGTGCTGGCGATCCCGTCTACCATAGGCTCGAGTTCGTCGAGCGCGATCATGCTGGAACTGGTGCGCCAGGGACTCGCGCCGGCAGCACTGGTGTTGGGTACAGTGGACGCCATCCTGGTTCTCGGCGTGATTGTCGGCCGCGAACTCGGGTACCGCGCCCTCCCGGTTCTGCAGATCGACCAGTCCCGGCTCCAAACGCTGCCCCAAGACGTGAACGCACGGATTCACGATGGTGGGAGGATCACCTGGACAGCCTAGCCGATCAACCTGTTTCCTCTTCTCGGTCCAGGCTCAAGGCCACCGAGTTGATGCAGTAGCGCAGCCCAGAGGGCGCGGGACCGTCGGGGAACACATGGCCCAGATGTGCATCGCACACCTGGCACAACACCTCGGTCCGACGCATGAAAAGACTGTTGTCGGCAGTGGTCGCGACCGCATCTTCAGAAGCGGGTGCAGTGAAGCTGGGCCACCCGGACCCGGAATCGAACTTCGCGTTAGAGCTAAACAGTTCATTGCCGCAACAAACGCAGCGATATACGCCCCGATCCTTACAATCGTCATACTGGCCTGAGAAGGGGCTCTCAGTGCCCTTCTGTCGAGTGACGAGGTACTGCTCGTTAGAAAGCTGGTCTTTCCACTCCGCGTCTGTCTTGCTGATTTTCTCGCTCATTCCGATGCGACTCCCGATAGGTCCGTGGTATCAGGGCCTACCCGCATAATCCACAGATAGGTGACGAAGATCATTGCCCCAAACGAGTTGGTGGCCTATCCTGGGCGCATCGCGGCTGTCACGGCAGCTAGATGACAACCATTGCCCTAGGGGGTGTTCATGCGCCACTTCCCTCTAACCTTTGCCACTACAGTCTTGTTCCTGCTCATGCCCGCCGCCATGCAGGCGCAGGATGGACACCCGCATCGAGCCTTCTGGATCGGCTTTGGCATCGGCGGTGGTTCGGCGAAAATCCACGATTCCGACGCCGGTGCGCTGGATGGTGGAGCCGTCTACGTACGGCTTGGCGGTACGCTGAACCAGCGGTGGCTCTTGGGTGGCGAGGCGATCGTTTGGGGACGCAACGAGGACAACGCGTCTTATACCCGCTCCAACACGACTTTCACCGCGATCTTCTACCCCAGCAGCAAGGGCGGTTTCTACCTCAAGGGCGGAATAGGAGCCTCCTACGTGGACGTCAGCACCGACGTCCTGGGGCCCGAACTCTCAGTTTCCAAGGGGGGCTTCGGCAGCACTTTCGGGGTGGGCTTCGACATAAGGCTGGGCTCGAACATCTACCTCACGCCCAACTTGGACTGGCTCTTCCAATCGATCGAACTTGACAACGGCATTACCCAGCGTGCGAACATCGGCCTGCTCACGCTGGGCCTGATCTGGCACTGATAGCTACGGAGTCATACCCCAGACACGCGTGCGCTCGGGCGTCTATGTGGTTGGTGACCCTGTTATGGGGTCGCCCAGCCGCTCCGAAATCATTGCGTATTCTGTCGGCCCTAGTTCCATCGGGTCCTGCCCGCCCGTGGGCAATCTGTGTTGACTCACCAGTGCTTCGATGGCCTGCCCGGTAGCGATCTTGGGATAGGGCCAGGGCCTGAGCTGAGACCATTGGGCCAACAGCGACTCGGTGATTTGGCTCAACACGTGCCTGCCAGTCGTTGCGCGCAGCTCAACCTCGATCTCGTGGTGCCTGACTGACACACTGCCCACCTGATATGAAGTCGCATCGATGGCCAGTTCGGCCAGCAAAGACCCCGGTTCTGAGGCCGACACCACATCCCGTGATCTCCGCTCCGTGCGTCGATTGTGCGTGACGTGAAACCCCAGTTCCTCGGCCACCACCAGTGGATCCCCCTTTGACGCGGTGCCGAACGGCTTGAGATCCACACCCAACTGGGCCAGTTTCTCGAAGCTAAGTGCGAGGGCCTCGCCAGACCAAGGCGCTTCGAACTCGAGCCTCTCGAGCCCGTGAGGCGTCAGCTTGTCCGGTCCCTTCACTGTGAGCAGCGTTTGCCCACCACACTCCCTTATTCTCAAGACGACGTACCTAGAGCCGAGACTGAGATCCGACGTGTCGAGGTAGCGGTCGCGGATCAGCTTGATCTGACCATGCTTCAGTAGGAACTCATCCAACTGGGTCAACCGAGCGATGGCGTCGGCGGTCACGGTCGGCGAGGCCGAGATAATGGCGAGCTTGGCCTCAAGCTCCAGCTGAGCCATGAACTAGCTAGTCTGCTGTGGCAGCGGTCTCAGGAAAGGAACCGCCTTCTGGCCCAGCCCAGAGCGACGAGGACTACCACCGCACCCGCCAGGACGATCATGGTCCTGGTGACCTTGGGCATTGGCCAGGATTTCATACGCGTCCACAGGAAGCGATTGAGGAAGAAAGCGACCGCAAGTTGTGCGACTACCAGAAGCAACGCAAATGAGCCCTGCGGGGCCGGATAGCCCAATGCGAAGCCGAAAAGCAGGACTCCATAGATGAGTATGCCGGTACCCCACCACATCAGCTGCCCAGTTGCGGTGGACAGGTCGACCAAGGAGGCGGCTGCTGTCGTTGCAGTCGAAGCCTCGACAGCCGGGTCGGGTGCGAGGGTCTGTCCGGGTTGAGCCTGAGCCGCCGGCTCCGGACCCGACGTCCGATGTGAGGGCACTTCCTTGTTGCAGTGCTCGCACACCGCGGCGGTTAGATCGATCATCTCCCAGCACCACGGACAACGACGCGTCTGACCGTCGTTCACGGCTACCCCCAATCCAGGGACTGCGATGTCGTGCTATGGAATGGAATATAAGAAAACTGCGGACGGATATTGTGCGGCTATTCTAACTCAGATCCCTTCGATCCGGGTGCTTCTCACGCCGGGCATCAGACCTACGTTCGTCGACCCGGCGGTCACCCAATCTCTGACCGACCTCCAGGACCAGCGGCATTCCACGCCGATCAGCCAACCGGCGTTCGCGTTCTGCACGCCGCTCGTTTGACCTCCGACGTTGGGCGAGGCGGCGTTCCTGGCAATGCCAATCCATGCGGCCCTCCTACTCACAAAAACAGCTCCCCCGCCACCCACAGGGGGACGGCCGGGTCTTCGACATAAGATGGTCACGGTGGACATCAAACGCCAGAGTCGTCGCAACGCAACAGTTGACTTGTCCCGACGCGCCCTGGCTAGCTATGCGTATGTGGCTTTTTTGCAACAGGTTACGGGCGCGGCGGTCCGCCATAGGAGGTGCCCCAGGCCGAGCTCAGTTCTTGTACTTGACTGAGCAGCCGTAGGGCTTGGAAGTCGGCACCGACACCTCTCTGCCACTCATGGCCTCATCGAGGGCCGCGGCGAGGTAGTTGTGCGCACCCTCCAGCGAAGACGCCCTCGCGCTGGGCTTGTCGTCGATGGCCCCGTTGTAGAGCAGCACACCCTCAGGATTGACCACGAACATCTGGGGGGTGTTTTGTGCTCCGTACAGGTGCCCCACCTCCCCATCCGGATCCAGCAGGACACCCAATACCTTGCTGCGGTTCCGCTCGGAGATCCTGTTCATATCGTCGGGCTCATGGTAACCCTGTTTGCCGGGGGCAGATGAGACGATAGCCAACCACTTCACCCCCTTATCGCCGTATTCCTGCTGCAAGCTCTGCATGTTGCCGCTGTCGTAGTGCTTCCGCACGAACGGGCACTCATAGTTCAGCCACTCCAACACGACCCATTCACCTCGGTAGTCGGCTAGGGAGTGATCCCTGCCATGGGTGTCTGGAAGCGTGAACTCCGGGGCTGGCTGCCCGATCTCGGGACCATCCACCTGGGCCGCTAGGCTGGGGACGGCGACGACGAGCGCCAACGCCAACACTAAGGATGTCAGGATCAGTTTCTTCATGGTCCCTCCTTGAAAGCTCACATCCTACGAACGCGACTGGTTGCCTGCATATCACTCTGCCCCTCCCAAGCTCTCCAGCGCATTGATTACGCCTTGTTTCGACAAGACTGTTGGCAACACAATCGGTTCCATTGCACGGTCGCTCGGGTACAGCACGTACAGCGGCACTCCGCTACGCCCGAAGCTCTCCAAAGCATCTGTAATCGCGGCGTCGAATCTAGTCCAGTCCGCCTTCAGCGTGGCTACGCCGCGCCTTCGAAACGCCTCCTTGACCGCGTCTGACGCGAGTACGACTTGCTCGTTCACCTGGCAAGTGATACACCAAGCCGCCGTGAAATCAACAAACACCGGCCTGCCTGTATCGCGAAGCTCCTCAACCCTCGCGGTCGAGAAAGATTCCCACTGCAGGCCATTTGCCTCAGCGCTTTGGCTCCGGGCTCCACGAACCACCAAGATCACTGCAAGTGCCAGTGCTGTCGTCGCGACAGCGCGTGTGATTACTCGGGTCCGAGTCGTTATCGTCGTTGCCTGCCACCGCCCCAGCAACCATGATGCGAATCCCACCAGCATGAGCGCCGAGAGCAGGTGGGTGACGCCACCCACACCAGTCTGCAACCCAAAGACCCACACCAACCAGATCACCGTGGCAAACAGCGGAAACGCCAGTAGCTGCCTGAGCGTCTCCATCCACGCGCCGGGCTGCGGCAGCCGACCGAGCAGCGCCGGTGCCATGGACAGGACAACGTAAGGCACGGCCATTCCCACCCCAAGCATGCCGAAAACGAACAGCGTGGCCGCGGATGGCTGCGTGAGCGCAAAGCCCAGCGCTGTGCCCATGAACGGAGCAGTGCAAGGAGTCGCCACCAGAGTAGCGAGGATACCGCTGGAGAACGAGTCAGCATAGCCTGAGGGCTGCGCGATTCGCCCGGCCGCAGCGGCCAGCCACGTACCGACTTCGAACGCTCCCATCAAGTTGAGAGCGATAACGAAGAACAGCGACGCCATCGCTGCGACAAACCCGGGGGACTGTAGTTGGAACCCCCAACCCAACCTGGCACCGCCCGCTCGTAGCAGCAGTATCAGTCCCGCCAGCGCGAGAAACGAGAGCACTACACCAAGCCCGAACGCAATCCCGTGCAGCCGGGCTTCGTGCACGTCCTCACCGCCCCTGTGCACAAAACCCAGCACCTTGATGGAGAGAATTGGAAACACGCAAGGCATGAGATTGAGCAACAAACCACCGACGAAGGCGAAACCGAGGGCGGCCAGCAGGGTTAGAGACGGCCCTGTCCCGGCGGTCTGCGCAACACCGGTCACAGGCACTACAGGCACGTCGACGGCCAGTGCTCGCACCTCGCGATCGGCGTCCCACACGCGGCCTTCGGAAGCCAGCAGCACGCCCGTCAGCCGGTCCACGGGATCGCGCACGTATGGGGACGCGACCAGCGACATCACGAACCGCTCTCCGTCCGCGGTGAGCTGTTGGGTACCAGAGGGTGCCACCACGGCCTCGTCAGCCGCAAAGAAGTAGGCTCCTTGGACCGTCAAGTCATAACCGGCGGGGCCTGCGATTGTCAGCTCGAACCCGCCCGAGGTTCGCTGGGCCTCCAGCTCCCAGTCTTCAGCGGCGGCAGGCAACGCCGCCCGGGTCGAGTCGAACAGCTCGCGCCACACTGGATCGGCGGCGGGCGCCCCACTGCGCACCGGAAGCTCAAGGGTGAGATCGGTCCAGGCCGGAAGACAGATCTCTGTGCAAATCAGCCAGTCGGCCCGCCCACTCAATGTCACAGATGAACCTGGCACCAAGCTGGATGGTGGCGTTATCTCGACTGGCAATAGCAGTTCATCGAAATAGCCGTAGCTTGTCAGCGGAGGCACGTCGATCTTCTGCGGGTGTGGCCACTGGATGTCGCCGGCTTGAAATCCGTTTGGCAGGTCCCATTCGATGCTGGTGGGCATACCCGCGTCGCCGGGATTGATCCAATAGCTGTGCCAACCAGCGTCCATAGCCAGATAGAGGCCCACGCTGAACGGGACTCCTGGCTGGATCGAACTGAATTCGGCCACCAAAGACGCGTCGCTGTAGGGACTGGTGTCTTCGAGCTGTTGGGCAATTGCCGGCTGACTCCAGAGCGCGAAGAAAGCGATGCCGACTAGGCGCGCAGCAGCCATGAACGACGCATGCGCCCGGTTCCTAGGTTCTTCAGCAATTCCCTGTTTTGGCATGGCCTGGGATGATACGCCCTCTCGCATCTCGCGACCGAGTCCTCAGGACGGGGACGAATGGTGTAAACCTAACGGTGTAGCGGTTACTAAGGGCACGGGCGCGACGTTCGAAAGGTCCTGCCGGATGACACCCGGCAGCCTATCTCAACGGCCGATCCAGACTCCGGTACTGCACCGCCTCACCTACATGGACGCTTTTGAGCTTGGGACTTCGGGAAAGATCAGCGATCGTGCGGGCAATCTTGAGCACGCGGTGATATGCCCTGGCTGAGAGCTTGAGCCTCGAGATCGCCGTTTTGAGCAGCGCGTCGGCCGCGCCACTAACTCCGCAAAAGCGTTTGAGGTCACGTGGACCCATGTGCGCGTTCGCAAACACGCCCTCACGCTTGGCAAAGCGTTCCTGCTGCAACACGCGCGCGGCGTTCACACGGTCGCGAATCGTCGCGCTTGGCTCGCCCGAGCGATCGACCGATAGCTCCCGATACGGCACCGCAGGCACCTCGATGTGAATGTCTATCCGATCCAGCAGTGGCCCCGAGATGCGCGACAGGTAGCGCTCGACTTCCAACGGGCCGCACACACAGCTCCGTCCGGGATCGCCCCAGAAACCGCACTTGCAGGGATTCATCGCAGCCGCCAGCATGAAGCGCGCGGGATAGCAGAGAGAGGTAGCGGCCCGCGAGATCGTCACGAACCCATCCTCCATGGGTTGGCGCAGGACTTCGAGCACGTTCTTGCGGAACTCGGGCAGCTCATCGAGGAATAGGACTCCGCCGTGCGCCAGGCTGACTTCGCCCGGCCGCGGGTATGATCCCCTTATGGTATGATGCGGTGCCCTGAACGGGCGAGTGGTCACCAACGACGCTCCCGGCGGCAGCAGTCCGGCGACACTGTGGATCTTGGTGGTCTCGAGCGCCTCCTCGAGACTGGTCTCAGGCAGTATGGTGGGCAACCGTCGAGCCAACATTGTCTTGCCCGATCCTGGCGGGCCGATCATGAGGAGATTGTGGGACCCTGCCGCAGCGATCTCCAACGCCCGCTTGGCATGCTCTTGGCCCCGCACTTCGGAGAAATCAACGTCGTCCCCGATGTCGCGTACGAATAACGAACGTGTGTCGACGCACGCGGGTTCGAGCGATCCACACTCGGCAAAGAACTCGGCGACTTGGGCCAGCGACTCGGCACCGAGTATTTCCAGACCTTCGACAACCCCTGCCTCCGCGAGGTTCGCGGCCGGGACGATCACTCCCTTCAATCCCTCGGCCTTGGCACGCAGCGCGATTGGAAGAGCCCCGCGAACGGGCCGGAGATCTCCCTTGAGACCCAGCTCACCCACAATTAGGTAGTGGTCGAGCCTGCGACCCATGGTCTCGCAGTTGCGGTCTCCTATACCGGCTCCGTTCAGCTGCTCCGTGGCTGCGAGAATTCCCAATGCAATAGGCAGATCGAATGCAGAGCCGTCCTTCCTCACGTCCGCCGGAGCGAGATTGACCGTGATGCGCTTCAAAGGGAACAAGAAATCCGAATTCGCGATCGACGCCCCCACCCGCTCGCGTCCCTCCTTTACAGCACCCTGCGGTAGACCCACAGTGGTGAACGATGGCAGTCCGTTGCTGATGTCAGTCTCGACATCCACCAGGTATGCGTCGATGCCAAGTACCGCGGCTGACCTGACTCGGGCAAGCACAGATCGAGTCTCCTTGGTTGCGGGTCAGTCAATTATGGGGCTGGTCGCCGCTGTTCGGCGTACCGATTCTGGGCGACGCGGTGCAGAACTGTGCCGGAGTTGGCTCCCAGCGGTCGGCGGCGGGTATGAGATGAAGCGGCGACCGCCAGCAACACCGGCTGCGATTCATACTGGCAGCCCCCGCGCCAACGCGGATACAATACTGTGATGTTCGGGTTACTAAGGTCAGTCGGGTCTATCGACACGAGATCGGAGCGGAGAGAAAGTGATTGACGGACAGAAGCCGATTCTCGTGCAACTAGATACCGGATCACCCTGGCACCTATCACTGACGGTCGAGCGGGTCGGTCGCGACCTAGTGTGCCACGTGCACGGGGGTGACTGGCACGTGGGCGCAGTTGCCTTGGCTCAGTGGCGTCAGGCAGAAATCGAGATCGCATGCCAGATCGTAGACAATCACAAAGAAGGGGAGATCGCCACCCGGACGGCAAAGATCTTGTCTCAGACTGCAGGCTGTAACGCGGTCTGCATCGCAGGTATCCATTTCGACGATATCACCCGCGAAGAGATCGACAACATATGCGCCACGGTGGATGAACTGGCCGGCACCGCAGCCCTGCGGCTCGCTTCCCTGCCGGGAGCCGAGACTAGACCCGAATGACTGCGCGCCGGATTTTGCAAACCCCTCGGTCATATGTAATGTTTGAGGCGTAATCCAATCTCGATCACGGGGTCCTCATACAATGCCCAATTACAGTGAACTGCTGAAGATGACAGGGTACGAACCCATGTCACACCGCCCGGCGCTGTCGACCCGCTATTGGTTCTACGTGGCGGCCGCCTTCATCATCCCCGTGGTTGTCCAGGTTGTGTTCCCGGAGGATCCTACGCTGAGCGATGAGCTGATATGGCTGGTCACTCTCGCTCCAGCATTCCTACTGTCGCTGCACTACGGCCTCAAAGGAGCCTTCGCCGCCTTGATCATGGGTACGACGTTGTTCGTGATAGTACAGTTGGTAGTGTCGCTCAAGTACACACCAGATGACTGGCGGATCACGGTACCGACGTACATAGCATACGGTGCATTGTCAATCAGCGTTGGCTGGTTGTCTGAACAGCTTCATGGATATTACGGCCGGGTTCTCAAGCAGGCACGGATGGCGACAATCGGTCAGATGGCGCTGACGGTAAAGCACGAGGTGAACAATGCCCTGACCACAATCATGAGCGAGAGCCAGCTCCTGGTCTCGGATAGCGAGAGCCTGTCCGAAGATCAGATCGAGTCGGCCCGAAGCATTCATGAAAGCGCCATCCGCATGGCGCGGAACATCGAGAAGATCACGAAGCTGGAGCAAGCACCAGTCATCTCCCCAGTAGAGGGAATGGAGATGCTCGACCTCGACGCATTATCTGACAGCTAACCGCGAGCATTCTCGATCCGCGAACCGATAGAGGCACCGCCCAGTGTCGATAGACCTCGAGAAGGCAACGACCCGTCAACTTCTGGATGGGCTGCGGTCCTACTTGACCACCTTCGAGGCACAACACGAAGCCGTGCGCGAACTCGACGTGTCCGCCATAACAGATTCCAGGGAGCAACACTTACAGATGGTGCATTTCGTCGAAGTGCTCCCACAATTGCAGCACTACGCCTTTGTCGCGCTACTGACGCTGACTTTCGAGGCACGATTGACCGTGTTCTGCAAGACATTACAGGAAGAGCATTCGTTTTCACCAGGTATCGAGGGACTACGAGGAGTCCTACTCAATAGAGCACGCGCCTTCTTGTTGGAGCATCTCCAACTCGAACCACCCGGCGATCTGTGGCGTTGGCCGTTCGACCTGGCACGCGTCCGCGACTGCATTGTGCATCGTGCAGGCAACGTGAGCATGCTCGACGCGGTGGAGCGCCGCGACCTAACGGCAGTGATCAAGCGGCGTCCAGGTCTGTCGATCGCACCCGACCACTTCCTTTTCAACAGAGCACCGCACCCAACGGTGCAAGCGGAACAGGTTCTTCGCGTCGACACGGTATTCTGTCTGGAGGCAGTGACCGCTGCCCAGGGATTGTTCGGCTACCTCTATCAGCACCGCGATCCTGGTGTCTTCTAAGCAAGCCACCCCACCCTAGCCACACCCCTTATTCGGGGCGTACTTTAGGTCCATGGCCTACGCAGTCATGACCAGTGGCGGCAAGGACTCGTTGCTAGGGCTCTCCCGGGCTCGGCGTGGTGGCTTAGAGATCGCGTGCCTAGTCAACATCTACGAGCGGTCTTCCGGACGCGTTCGGCTCCACGGCGTGCGACGGGAGCTGATAGCACAACAGGCTGAAACCCTCGGCTTGGATATCATCCAACGTGAGGCCGAAGCGGGCGACTTTGAGTCCGTGTTCACCGCAACCCTGGCCGAGCTAAGAGCGCAGGACGTGGTGGGTGTGGTCTTTGGCAACGTTCACTTGAGCGAAGTACGCAACTGGTACGAGGAGCGCGTAACCGCAGCAGGGCTCGAGCACGTCGAACCAATCTGGGGGGAACCCCCAATTGAGCTGCTGTGGGAAGTCGTGGAACAGGGCTATCAGGCAATTGTCTGTAGCGTAGACCTGAATCGTGAGGCTGTTCAGTTCCTCGGCCGAGAGTTGGACGCTGACCTCGTGACGGAGATGGGCGTCACCGACGACTTTGACCCGTGCGGCGAGGCTGGGGAATACCACACATTCGTGTACGATGGGCCCGAATTCAGCCGGGACGTACAGTTCGAAATAGGAGACACCCTCGAGTCTCAGGGACACAAGTTCATCGACCTGTTGCCCACCACCGCTGCCAAAGGCATCGACGGCCCGACCTGACATCACGACCGGTGGAACAGCTTTCCACTGCTGATAGGCTGCGAGCGCTCGGGCGGAAGGACAAGTGGTTTCTTCACTCAGCGATACTCGGGCCTGCTACCAGCTACCGGCCAAAGTGTTTCCCGTTTCCCGAGCTTAGATAGCCCAGCATGAGTCAGGTCTCAGCGGCCAAGTGGCCCCACGTCACCGGCATCTCCATCGCCTGCCTGTTGGGCATGAGTCCGTGGTTCTCGGCGACGGCTGTGGTACCAGCACTGATGGGCCATTGGCATGTATCTGAGGGTGAAGCAGCGTGGCTCACAATGGCTGTGCAGTTGGGCTTTGTGGTGGGTGCGTTGGCGAGCGCGCTATTCAACGTTCCCGACGTGTGGGCTCCACGCACCGTATTTGCCTGGGGAGCACTTCTAGCTGCGGCGCTCAATGCGACGATCCCCGTGTTGCACCCCGGCTACGCTGTAGCCATTGCACTCCGGTTCGGCACCGGAATTGCCCTAGCTGCGGTCTACCCGGTGGGAATGAAGATCGCGGCCACATGGACCAAACGAGATCGCGGGTTGGCAATCGGGCTACTCGTGGGAGCTCTGACAATTGGCAAAGCAGTACCGCACCTGGTAAAGGCCATCGGTGGCGTGGGCGCGTGGGAGCCAGTCCTGCTTACGGTGTCGGTGTTGGCCATGCTTGGAGCAGTGCTCGGTTGGCTGACAGGTAAGCCAGGACCGCATTCCACTCCGCCTGCCCGTTTCCATTGGCGCCACATGGCGCGTTCGCTCCGCATCCGACCGCTGCGCCTGGCCAACTTCGGTTACCTGGGACACATGTGGGAGCTATACGCGATGTGGACCTGGGTACCTCTGTTCCTGGCAGCTTCTTTCCAGGCGTCAGGCTGGGGACAACAGTTCGACCAGAGCTGGATAGTGGCCTTGGCATCGCTCGCGGCGTTTGGCACTATCGCGGCGGGTGGCCCAGGAAGCATCATAGCCGGTAGGATCGCAGACCGCTGGGGACGCACGCGGACCACGATGGTGAGCATGGCCATTAGTGGGTCCTGCGCGCTGACCGTCGGCCTTCTGTTTGGAGCGTCACCGATTCTCGTAACCGCGGTGGCGCTGATATGGGGGTTCGCAGTCGTGGCCGATTCGGCTCAATTCTCGAGCAGCGTAAGTGAGCTATCAGACCGTGAGTACATGGGAACGCAGCTAACGACACAGACGGCCATGGGCTTCTTGTTGACCATGGCCTCGATATGGCTGATACCCGAGATACTCAACGCGCTCGGATGGCGCTGGGCCTTCGTTACTCTAGTGCCGGGACCGGTGTTTGGAATACTGGCGATGTGGCAGCTCAAGCGGTCTCCGGAGGCAGTGAAGCTCGCGGGCGGACGTGGCTAGACAGAATTGCTGTAGATTTCGGCGTCCGCCATTTCAAACCCTCTTTTGTCACATGGCACACGCCCTGATATGACAAACGAACCTCGCGACCAACGTCCGAAGATCCGATTGACGACCCTGTCGCACGGTGCCGGTTGAGCCTGCAAGCTCAGCGCTGCTGAGCTGACGCAGGTACTGCGTCACATACCGCAGGTCGAGGACCCGCGTGTCTTGATCGACGCCGCGACCAAGGACGACGCGGCCGTGTACCGGCTCACGGACGATCGAGCGCTGGCGGTGAGCGTCGATTTCTTCGCGCCTATCGTCGACGACCCGTACGAGTTCGGCCGCATAGCCGCGGCCAACGCATTCAGCGATCTCTACGCCATGGGTGCCGCGCCTTTACTCGCGCTCAATCTCGTTGCCTGGCCGCGCGACCCGGCGATCATGGCCCTGCTGGGCGACACGCTACGTGGCGGCTTCGATACAGCGCGGGAGGCCGGTGCCTTCGTGATGGGTGGCCATTCGATCGACGACAAGGAACCGAAGTACGGGATGGTGACAATTGGCGACGTACATCCCGACCGCGTAATAAGCAACTCCGGCGCGCAGGCAGGTGATGCTCTGGTACTCACCAAGCCGCTAGGAACCGGCATCTTGAGCACTGCCTTGAAGAGAGGCCTCGTAGACGAGAGCACCATGCGACCCGCGACAGAGACAATGGCGACTCTGAACGCGGGCGCCGCCGACGCGATGAAGGAACTCGGCCCCGCCATTCACGCAGCAACTGATGTCACGGGGTTTGGACTGTTGGGACACCTCCGTAACCTCTTGGAGTCCAGTAGGAGGAACGCACGGGTACGGGTCGGCGATGTCCCCATGTTCAGCGGCGTACGCGGTTTCATTGAACAAGGTGCCATTCCGGGCGGCACGCGGAGCAACCTGACCCATGCGGATGAGGTGACCCGGTGGGGGCACGGAATCGGTGATACCGATCGCCTGCTTCTCGCAGATGCTCAAACCTCAGGCGGACTGCTGATTGCCGTCGACTCCACACGGGCAGACGATCTGGTTCGTGAACTTGAGATACGTCAGACTCCGGCAGCGGCAATAGTAGGCGAAGTGGTGGACGGTCTCGAGGCGCTGATTCAAGTGGACGGGTGACACTCGGGGGTGCACGGATGAGAGGTTTCATCTCAGCCGCTCACCATGCGGCATTGGTCATCGCGCTGGTGAGCGCCGCGACTTCACAGCCGGCGAGTGGTCAGCAGGCTTCTCAGGTCCCGAAGTTCGAAATAGAGCCCTCTCCTATTGCCCTAACGGGTGACGCGCGACCACACCAGTACGTCGGAGTAATCGGCAGATCGGCTGCGTGGCTCGGAAGTGAGATTGGAGCTGCCGAGCTGTGGATCCACCCGCTCAAGCTTGCCAGCGATTTCACACTGGATTTTCGGATTCCGGACTATGTGGACCCGGTGCGTGGAAGCGATCTCGCGCGCACTGTCGAGATCCGTCCCGAACTCACCACCATCACCTACAGCCACGCAACATTCACCGTAAGGCAGCACATCCTCGCGCCACTGCACCTACCCGGCCTAGTGGTGTTGTTGGACGTCTCGGCTCTCCGTCCACTCGAGGTTGTCGCCAGCTTCAAGACGGTATTTCAATACGCCTGGCCCGGAGCGTTCGGCGGTCAGTACGCCTTCTGGGATGACGGCGCTAAGGCTTTTGTGCTGTCTGAAAGCCTGCGCGAGCGCAACGCGATGATCGGCTCCCCCTGGGCCTCGGCCGCATCTACACATCCGGCTCACGCAATACCGGATGCACCGAACACGTTCGTGATCCCGATCGATTCCGCAAGGGCTTCACGTGAATTCATACCGATCGTGATCGCGGCGGCCACTGCGCCGCGCGATTCGGTGCGAGCCGTATACGAGTACATTCTAGGTAACCTCGAAGAGCTATACCGCGAGCGCGTCCAACACGCCGATTCGCTGCTCGAAGTCACCACGTCCATCGACACGCCCGACGACGAGCTAGACCTCGCGTTCGCGTGGTCCAAGGTCAACCTCGACGAATCCCTGACCTGTAATCCAGATCTGGGGTGCGGCTTGGTAGCTGGGTGGGGACCGTCCGGCAAGGGGACTCGCCCGGGCTTCGGCTGGTACTTCGGCGGTGATGCTGCAATCAACTCATTCGCCATGGACGCAACTGGGTTGTGGTCACAGGTACGACAGGGGCTCCGGTTCCTCGCCAGATATCGGCGGGAAGACGGCAAGATCCCGCACGAGATTTCGCAAGCCGCCGGCACGATTCCGTGGTTCACAGATTTCCCATACACCTACTACCACGCAGACACGACGCCCTACTGGATCGTGGCAGTGTGGCGTTATTGGCGAGCGACAGGCGACGATGAGTTAGTGAACGAGCTGTGGGACTCCCTACTCGCCGCGCACGACTGGTGCCTGTCCCGCGACACTGACGGTGACGGAATAATCGAGAACGGTCCAGGCAACCTAGGTGCAATCGAAGTTGGCCAGCTCGGCGAGAACATGCATCAGGACATATACCTCGCGGCGGTCTGGATTGAGGCACTCGAGGCGCTAGCTGAGATGGGTCAGTGGCGAGGAGAGCAGAGGCTGGTGTCGGATGTGCGGGCGCTGCACGAGCAAGCCGTTGAGCGGCTGAACGAAGCATATTGGCGTGAGGGTGAGGGACACCATGCGTTCGGCATCCTCGCGTCGGGCGGCACCAACGACAACCTGACGGTTTGGCCCGCAACAGCTCTAACGTTCGGTTTGCTCAACGCAGAGCGCGCTGAACGAACCCTCATCAAGCTGGCGGCGGATTCGATCTCCGCGGACTGGGGCGCACGCATCCTGTCTACCGGTAGCGAACTCTACGACCCCATGCACTACAACAACGGAGCCGTGTGGCCGTTCGTCACCGGTTTCGTCTCATGGGGTCAGTACCAATACCGTCGGCCCTGGGCGGGCTATCCACTGGTGGACGCATTGAAGCAGGTGACGTTCGACTGGGCCCGGGGCCGGCACCCGGAGTTGCTGTCTGGTAGCTACTACCGACCGCTCGATGCGGCCGTGCCGCAGCAGTTCTTCGCCACCTCGATGCTGGTCTCGCCCGTGGTATACGGGATGTTGGGCTGGGATCCAGACGCACCGAAAGGCCGCGCTCGCCTAGTGCCACAACTGCCCCCATCGTGGGATACCGTCGTGGTGCACGACCTGTCAGTTGCCGATACTCGTGTCTTAGCGCGCTTCGCACAGAGCCCCGGAACACTCATGCTCAATTTGAGCGCCGAGGGTCCAGTTGTTGACCTGGATGTCGTGCTCTCCGCGCCTCCGGGGAATCGCGGATCGCGGTTGGAATATGGGCCGGTGGACGGATCAGGCACTGGCTCCACCCAACGTGATCGCCACGGCGACCAGCACTCCGTCACCGTGCGGCTCTCTGATGAACCTGTTCGGATCGAGTTGAGCTGGGTTGGCGGACTCAGCGTCGAACCACCCACTGTGGACTTGGAGCCGGGACAGGCTAGCAGTGGGCTGCGCGTGCTCGACTTCCGGTTTGACGAAGGTGTGTGGACGCTGCTGCTGCAGGGGAAGTCCGGCCGCGAGTATGCGCTGCAGCTGTACGGAGAACCCGTGCACGTGACACGGGGCGCCGGAACTGTCAACCGAGCCGAAGGCAGACAGGTCTTGCGGGTGGCGTTCCCGGACGGTGACCGGAGTACCACGGTCACGATAGCGCTCGGTCCGCTCCCAGACTGATCCAGCTACAAAGACAGCGCGCGGCCTCACCGCCAAGGGATGGAATCCAGCTCTTCCTGCGTCATGGGTGGCAGTAGTGCCTCTCCCGGCTCCAAGCGGTACCCCGCGGCGTCCTGGATACAAAACCCTAAGCCCGTGACGCTGCCGTCCTCCCCATGGCGCCCTCGCAGGGCGCAGCATCCGTATTCGCCATTCTTGTTCAGCGCAACCAACTTCAACCCGAACATCGGGCGGCCGTTGTGACGTGACGCTACCAGCTCACAAATGAGCCGACACGCCGCAGTTGGGGAGAGACCTTCTTTCAGCTTCTCCACGACGATTCGGCTCGCCGAGATCTTGACGCACTCCTCTCCGTGCCCGGTGGCTCCTGCCGCACCGACGTCGTTGTCGACATATAGGCCAGCTCCAATGATCGGTGAATCGCCGACGCGTCCAACGATCTTGAAATGGTGTCCCACGGTGCTGGTGACACCGGCGATATCGCCGTTCACGTCCAGTGTGAGGACGTTGATGGTGCCGCCGCCTTCCGGCTTGTCGGGATCTCTAGGAGGGAAGTAGTAATCCCGGCCACTTAGCGTTTCTTTCCAGTGCAGCCAGTTCCTTCGAGCCTCGTCGGTCAACAAGTCTTCCTCTTTGAACCCGTGCATCTTCGCGAAACGGAGAGCGCCCTTTCCAACCAACATCCAGTGATCGGTCCGTTCCATCACGAGGCGGGCCACCGAACTCGGTGTCTTGATGTTCTCCAACGCCGCCACGGCACCGATGTTGTTGCCGTCTGCCCCGTTCATTACCGACGCGTCGAGTTGACAAAAGCCGTCCTCGTTCGGGTCGCCCCCGTACCCAACTGTCCGGTCCCGCGGATCGAGTTCGGAGACGTTGGTGCCCTTCTCGGCTGCATCCATGGCGGACCCGCCAGACTCTAACACCCGCCAGGCAGCGCCTGTGACCTCCGCTCGCACCAAGGAGTTCGTCTTACTGGTCACCACGACAGGGCGGTTGGCAGTGACTGAAGGAGGCTCTCCGGCGTATCCGGTCTCGATGTTCACCCGAGGGAGCGCCAGGCCACCAAGGAGCGCCGAGATGAAGGTTCTGCGGTTAGGATCCTCGTGTGCCATGTTGGTACTCCTCTCATTCAATCGGTTGGGTGCCCGTCAAGCCGGTCGTAAGCGGTGTAGCTCAACAATATCTCATATTTGACTTACCTGAATCAGCCGGACACACTCATGGTACCACAAGGAGATGATCGAATGTCCAACACGCAAATCCCTACCGGTTGCGTCATGAGTGCCGTCCTCTTCCTCGCCGCCTGCACTCAGCAAGACCAGAGCACACCACCTTGGGAACGGAGCATGGAGGATGTCAGGTCGGAAGTTGACCTCGTCCGGGCGGGCAGAGACCTCACCCCACAGAGCTGGCCCGGCGGTGCGCGAGTCGCTGTGGCGCTTTCATTCGACTTCGATTCCGAGACTAACGCGCTGAGAGACAACGAGGACTCACCTGGAGTACACTCGAGGGGAGAGTACGCCGCACGAGCCGCAGTGCCCAGGATCCTCGCGCTGCTCAATGAGCATGACATCCCCGCCTCGTTCTTCATTCCCGCAGTCACCGCGCTGCTGCATCCGGCAGAAGTCGACGCAATCGTGAGTGAAGGAGTGCACGAGATCGCCCTGCACGGCTGGATTCACGAGCGCAACTCGCTCCTGTCAGAAGAAACGGAGCGCGAGTTAATGAGAAGGGCGTACGACACGTTGACAGAGATAACGGGGAGAGCGCCGGTCGGAATCCGGACCCCCTCGTGGGATTTCAGCCCGTCGACACTGAAACTCGTTCGCGAACTGGGATTGTTGTACGACAGCAGTCTCATGGCTGATGACCGTCCGTATGAAGTGAATGAGAACGGCGAACCTACTGGTGTAGTAGAACTGCCGGTGGAGTGGCTGCTGGATGACTATCCCTACTTCGGCTTCTCGCGGTTCTCCAGTGTCAGGCCGCACATCAAGCCCAAGGACGTTCTCGAGATCTGGGCGGCCGAGTTCGAGGTGGCGTACGAAGAGGGCACAATGTTTCTCCTGACCATGCATCCCAAGTACATCGGCCACAGAAGCCGCGTGGCTATGCTTGAAGAACTAGTCGAGTTCATCAAGTCACACCAAGGAGTCTGGTTCGCCACGCACGAGCAGATCGCGCGCTATGTAGCGGGGGAGTAGTGAGGGCAGGTTCTCTGCAAAGGCGTTGGCGCTGGAGCCAATGGAGTTGAGACTGCGAGGCATCTAACCCCCTCCGGCGAGATTCTGCCGCACCACCTCCCTGAATGCAGCCATCTGCGCCTCACTCCGAAAGAAGCGCTTAGGCAGCACCTCGAAGCTCCAATCAGATTGGTACAACAGGAAGTGTTCAGGGCCCTCGCTGCATCGGACATAGTAATCCCAGGGTAACCGCTTGGTCGAAAGGGCGCTGTGCCACTCCACGCCCTCGTCGCCGAACTTCACCTCGAACGGCTCCTGCATGGAACGCTGTTGGCGATAGATCCTCTTGGCGCGCATGGGCAGCAGTACTCGACGCTCGATCACCAGCACGCCCGCTACCGCTACCAGCACTAGAAGCTGGGTCGCAAAGCGAGGATCTGAGAACGCGATGACCGCGTAGGGGACAAACAGAACAGCAACAAGGACCCAGACTCCAGTCCTCACGATCTTGAAGACTCTGTTATGTCGCCGTGCCAACAAGAGTGCGGCCAGATAGTCAGCCGATTCGAGTTGACCGCTTAGCGATTCCATCACTTCATCGCCTTCCCCTTCACTCTTCGGGCATGAGGGACTTCACCCCCGTGTAAAACAGGGGCGTAGCGTCGATTCCGCGATGCAAGTTGTTGCGGAACACCTCCCCCGCTGCACCGGGAGGAGTGTAACCCTGCCCCAGCAGGAAGACTGTTCCGGACAGCAGCAGAACTCCGATCAGGAGCTTGGTCCACTCGACGAGGCCACCGCGGTATCTGCTGTATTCCGCCGGGTTGTACACGGGTTCTCCTCTACTGCATTGGAATCGGGTCGAGCAGCCACCCGCCGAAAGCCAGGTAGGCCGCAAGCACCGTGAGTATCAAGTTGAAGCTCTGCCCCACTAGGTAGAGAACGATTGGCTTCCCACCAGCCATCTGGCTGGCGAGCTGCCTGAAGTTGCTCTCCAATCCGATCGACACGAACGCCATGCAGAACAGCCAACTGCGGCACGTCTTTGTGACTGCACCAATTACGTCGCGTTCCACCGCATCGACGCCTGCTTGGCCGCCGCCAAACGCCGGAATTAGGATGAACGAAAACACGAGTGATGCAGCCAGGAAGCCGACGATGAACTTGGGGAACCGATACCAGATCTCCATGGCGCTGGGGCGGGGCGCACTGGGATCCCGCTCTACTTTCGTAACCCAAGCGACGGCGACCACGAACGCCAACACCCCGATCATGATGTTCTGGATCATCTTGACGACGGCCGCTACCACCTCAGCGTTGTCGCCGAGCAGGGCGCCCGCCGCCACTACTGCCCCGGTCGCGTCAATCGTACCTCCCATCCAGGCTCCCCCGACTTGCTCATCCATCCCGATGGCTCTGATGAACGGTGGCATCCCAATCATCATCAGCACGGTGAAGATCAGCGTCATACCGACGGCCAGCGTCAGCTCGTCTTTCTTTGCCTTCACAGCTGACGCAGTAGCAATTGCTGCAGACACTCCACAAACGCTCGTGGCAGCAGCCACGATGATCACGAGGGTCTTGCTTGCCATCTTCAGCACGCGAGTACCGAACAGGTACATGAACAGCACAACGCAGGGCGTGACTATCCAGGCAACGAGTAATCCCCGGCTCCCGAGTGCAGCGATCTTGCCGAACAGTATCTCCGCCCCTAAGAGCACCAATCCCGTCTTTATGAACAGCTCTGTCTTCGCCCCGGACAGCAACCATTTTGGTGTCCCAATCGTGTTGCTGATCAACAGTCCGAGTACGAGTGCCCACAGAGCGTAGGGCAAGTCATAGGCCTGCACGGCCCGTTGGCTTTCGATGAAATACGCGAGCACGGCAAGCGCGAATACCAACACGTACCCCACCGAGAACACCTTGGCCTTCTCACCCATCAGCCGGACAGCCAGCGCAAACCCGACGCATAGTGTGACGAGAAGAACGACGAGCCCGCCAAAAGTGGGCCTGGAGGTTTGCGCGGCTCGGTACAGGCTGGTTATCGCATCCCGGTGGGCCTGTGATGTTGCCAAGCCGATGATGGCGTCACGGTCGGTTTCCTCCATTCGATACCGCGACTTCCACCCTAGTGACTCCGATACGGTTCGCCCGCCTTCCTGGTATCTGACGGTGCGGGAATATCGGAATCGCTCGGCGGTCTGCGGCGATATTACGTCCCTCAGGGCACCTGCCGACCTCAAGTTCTCCGGCCAGTCGCTGACCCTCACCGTAACGTCGCCGTAGAACGCGTCGAGCGGGCTCGTGCTCCAGCGCTGGATCTTGGGTGTCTTGATGCCGAAACCGAATCCCGCTATGACAACTGCAGCGACTAGTATTCCGAAACCCAGCCAGACTGCCCACCAGTCTTCATGTTTCCAGAGCGCTGCAAGACCCTCACGGCCACTCATCAGACGTGCTCCTCGTCAACTTGGGTGCTCGCGGCCATCAACACGGGCAAAATTGCTAAAGCACAACCTACGGTTCTGACGAGGCCATCGTCAAACACGGGAGCGCGTCAAGATGGAAGCGAGCTCCGTGTGTGTCGGCGGTTGGTAATGGTGAGTCAGAGGCCCAAAACCGGCTCACGTGCCTGAGACCAGGGGGATGGTATCTCAGCCTAGATGTCCTTGTGGAAACACCGCACAAAACCGGCATCCGTGAACCCGGCGGCGAGATGCGCGGCAGCGCTGACCTCGTTTTCCGGATGCGAGTCAGACGCGATTTCTGTACAGCCCTGAGCGCGCCCCCAATCCTCCGCCGCGGCGATCAATGCCCGGCCGACGCCTTGACGGCGAGCCCTTGGCTCAACGTACCAGCCCTCGACGTACGCTACTCCTTGACTGTGACATCCCTCTGCGTAGGCTCGAATCGACAGCTCCACGAAGCCCACTGCCCGGATGCCATCTTCGGCGAGAAGCACCGCGGCGGGTTCCTGCGCCACACCAGCCATGTATTGCTCGACGTCCCGCCGATGCTCTTCCTCCGATCCACTCGGCCACAGAGCATGCCGCATTTGGAGCCAGACGGCTGAATCAGGTCTGGTGACAGGACGTACCCTGATCATGCTCCTGACTATTATCGCCTTCCAAATCGGGTGACGCGCCTGCACCAGTCAACGACGCTTGGCTGGCGGGTTCCACTTCATTTTCATGTACCTGTCGGCCTGAGCCAACTCGTCTAGCATCTGGCCAAGCCGTTTCTCCTGCGTCTCCGGTTTCTTCGCCCGCGAAATCCACCCCAGGTAGTCATTCCGCTGGTACGGTGGCCGCGCCCTGTAAGCCTCCATCAAGCCTTCTTGAACCAGGGCGTCCCGCACGAAAGCGGGCATCGGATTCCGGGCTCTCTCTTTGCGGGACCGCTTCTGTTTCATGGATGGCTCCTACCGCCCTTCCATCATCGCGTCCCTAATCGCCTTGAACTCGGTTCCCTCGCGCCAATTGGGAAACCTCGACTCGTTGGCGATGCGGTATCCAACCTCGAAGTACAGCCGCACGTCGTCGATCGCGCCGGAGAGGTCCCAATCCGGCCGGTACTCGTCAGACACCTTGTGGTAGTGCTGCGCTGTGTACTCGTCCCGCCTTTGCTTGGTCCACTCCTCGCCGTGCACGACGTGATCTGTACCGGCACCCGGAAACAGCGCGGGAACACCTACCTTGGCGAAGTTG
This sequence comes from Gemmatimonadota bacterium, assembly GCA_039589275.1. GTDB lineage: Bacteria > Gemmatimonadota > Gemmatimonadetes > Gemmatimonadales > GWC2-71-9. The sequence continues at coordinate 91,600 of JBDHHP010000006.1, forward strand.
AAATGGTCCGATCGGTAGTAGTATCCCTTCTCGGGCTCGGGATCGGCTCGCACGGTTCGCCCCTGCCCAGCGGCGGCTTCCTCTAGGTAGTCGTCCAGCTCAGAGTTGCCGTGACCAACCACACTGATGTCGTTCATCGGGCCCAAGATGTTTAGACCGTCGATGTTGATGGCGGCAACGGTCTTGTCGAGCGGTACAATCGGGTTCTGAGCGTAGTGCGCCGAACCCAACAGACCGAACTCCTCGGCAGTCACCCCCATGAAAACGATTGAGCGGGACGGGCGGGCGTCCAACGACAGGAACGCCTCGGCCAACTCGATCAAGGCTGACGTACCAGTCGAGTTGTCGAGCGCGCCGTTGTAGATCTGGTCGCCTTCCAGATTCGGGTCGAGACCGAAATGATCCCAGTGCGCCATGTACACGACGTACTCGTCGGCCCGATCGGTGCCTGGGATTACGGCCAGCACGTTGTTCGACACCGAGCGCTCGACTTCGTTCTGCAATGTGAGAGACGCTCGCAGGCCCATTGGCACGGCCTGGAAACCCGCTTGTTCGGCTAGTGACTTGAGCGAGTCGTAGTCCAGGCCGGCCTGCTCAAACACTTGCCGCGTGACGTCCACGGGCCACCAACCCTCAACAGCCACGCGCGACATGTTGTTGTCTTCGGCTACCAGACCGAACTGAGGACCAGACCAACTTCCCTGCACCACCGCCCAGGGATATGCCGCCGGCTCCGTCTCGTGCACGATGAAAGCGCCAGCCGCTCCCTGACGCGCCGCCTCCTCGTACTTGTATGTCCACCGTCCGTAGTAGGTCATCGCGTTTCCGTTGAACAACGCCGCGTTCTGCGTCGCGAATCCGGGATCGTTCACCAACACGACCACAGTCTTGCCGGCAACGTCCAGGCCCTCGTAGTCGTTCCAGCCATACTCCGGAGCTACGATGCCGTACCCTACGAACACCAACTCCGAGCTGTTGATAGCAGCGCGCCGCATGACCCGCTTGGTCCACGCTATGAAGTCACGGCCGTACCCGAAGCTGGTCTGTGCCCCTCGCCCGTGCACAACCAAACGGGCGCTCGGGTCGGCCGTGATCTCGACCAGTGGCACTTCCTGGAAATAGCTGTCGCCGTTGCCGGGGTCCATACCGAGTTTCTCGAACTCGCTTCTGAGGAACTCGATGGTCTTCTGCTCTCCGGCGGACGACGGCGCTCGGCCTTCGAACTCATCTGATGACAGCGTCAGCACATCGGCCAGCAGATCGTCAGCCGTGATAGTTTCGAGCGCTGCGTCGAGAGCGGCGTCACCGCCACACGACATCGTGGCTACCAGCAGTATTGCGAGGGAGATTACAGTCGTTCTCATCAGGCGTACTCACAATGGGAGGGTTTGGCACTTTGGGAGCTCAGTTCGACTGGCGGGAAGATAACGCAAGCTCTGACTGTCTGCCCCCCGACGGGCTCAGGCGGGGACGCGGCGGCTTCCCGGTTGCTTGCGCCAGAGGGGTAGGCGCGCCGCCAACAGAAGCGCCAGCGCCAATCCGTAAACCGTCGGATCTCTGGTATCTGCCTTGACGGCCCAGAGGAAGTGCAGAAACCCACCGAACGCCGCGACGTATACGAGACTGTGCAGCCGAGTCCACCGCTTGCCCCCCATCCATTTCACCATGCGCTTGGTGGACGTGATTGCCAGCGGCACGAGCAGCATGAGCGTGACAAATCCCACAGTGATGTACGGTCGCTTGGCCACATCGGCAACGATCTCCGACAGAGAAAAGAACTGGTCCAGGCCCAGGTAAATGGAGAAGTGCAGGCACAGGTAGAAGAAGGCGAACAACCCGGTCATGCGCCTGAATCGCACGAGAATCGACCACCCGGTCACACGGCGCAGCGGTGTTATGGCCAACGAAAGTATGAGGATCTTCAAACCCCAGCGGCCGGTGCGGTGCAGCAGATCTTCGATAGGATTGGCGCTCAGACCGCCGGTCAACGCGTCGTATGACAGCAACCCAAGCGGCACGAGCAGCACCGCGAACACGGCAGGCTTTGCCACCCAACTGACAAACTGGCCACGCGTCACGATCGGCCCCTATTCACGCGCTTTGATCAATGTGGCGCAGCGCCAAACGCGGACCATCAGTAGTGGCGACGCAAGTCCATCCCCGCGTAGAGCCGTGCCACCTGATCGGCGTACCCGTTGAACATCAACGTGTCCTGCTTGAAGAACTTGCCAATGCGCCGCTCGCGCGCCTGACTCCAGCGAGGGTGATCTACGCCGGGATTCACGTTGGCGTAGAACCCGTACTCCCGTGGGATCGCGATATTCCAGGATGTACGGGGCTGCTGTTCCGTCAAACGAATGCGCACGATGGACTTGATGCTCTTGAAACCGTACTTCCAAGGAACGATCAGACGGACCGGCGCGCCGTTCTGGTTGGGTAGCATCTTGCCATAGAGCCCGACCGAGAGGATCGTGAGGGGATGCGTCGCCTCGTCCAACCTCAGTCCCTCGACATAGGGCCACGCCAATACCCTTCGTCTCTGACCTGGCATCTGATCGGGATCGTGCAGCGTGGTGAACTCGACGTACTGCGCCTTCGATGTCGGCTCAACCGCCTTGATTAGATCACCAAGAGGAAACCCGAGCCAGGGAATCACCATCGACCATGCCTCGACGCACCGCAGCCGGTAGACGCGCTCTTCCGCTGGGAACTGCTTCAGGATGTCATCGATGTCAAAGACCTGCGGTCTGCCAACCTCGCCGTCGACCGTCACCGTCCAGGGCCGTGGTCGTAGCGTGTGAGAGTTCTGCGCCGGATCTGCCTTACCGGTACCAAACTCATAGAAGTTATTGTAGGTGGTAACCGACTCGTACGGGGTGAGTTCGTCGTCCTGGATTGGACGGAGGAAGGACGGTCCCAATGCCACGGCTGCCGCCGCGGCCGAGGTCGACCCGATGAACTTCCTGCGGTCCATATATACGGACTCATCCGTAATCTCGGACGACCTATAGTCATTTGGCCGCTTGATCAGCATGCTTTGCCTCCGCCTGAATCAACCATCCGGCAACTCACCCCGTCAACCCGTCACACGAGTCTCGCCCCAGCCGACGGCCGGACAACGAACGCAGCGCCGCGTTGGCCCGCGTTCGCTTCGTATCGCAGCGGCATTTCGCGTACGAAGCGATCGGCCTCCGACGCTGCCACCAATGCCACTGCACATCCCCCAAAGCCGGCGCCCGTCATTCGAGCACCGAAACAGCCTTGCTGCTCGCGTGCCGTTGCCACCATTGCGTCGAGCTCCCGACTCGAGACACTATATAGATCTCGTAAGCTCACATGCGACGCGTTCATCAATTCACCGGCATACACTAGATCTCCCACAGCCAGCGCATCGGCCATGGCCACAGGTCTGACTGTCTCGGCAACCACGTGCATGGCTCTCTTATAGGTCAGTGGGTCCAGCTTTTGTTCCACTTCACGGAGCGAGGCTGTATCAACGTCTCGCAGGGCCGTCACTTCCGGATAGACCTCCCGCAGCACCTCCACCGCGCGCTCACAACTGACCCGGCGCTCGTTGTACGAACTGGTAGTCAACCGCCGACGCACACCCGTATCCAGAACCACCAACACTATCTCTTCGGGGATCGGTACCGGCGTCATCTCGAGACTCCTACAGTCTAAGAGCGCTGCGGTCCCCACCTTAGCCGTGGCTGCGGCAAGCTGGTCCATGATGCCGCAGTTGACTCCCACGAACTCGTTCTCGCACCGACGTCCTAATAGCGCCATGGCCTCGGCCCGCCATTCGGTGTTTGACGCGGCGCAAAGAGCCCGCGCCACAGCCATCTCCAATGCGGCCGAGCTAGCGAGTCCCGCTCCCACCGGGACGTCACCTGTGATAGCTAGGTCCGCTCCGGTTACCTCGGCCCCGCTCTCTCGCAGCGCCCAGGCTATGCCTGCTACATACGCGAACCAACCGTCTCGGCGCGCAGCTTCTATATCCGAGAGGGAAATCTCGCGGGTCTCAGTGAAGTCCACCGAGTGGGCTCGCAATACACCGTCGTGGCGGCTAGCTGCGGCCACCGCAACGAACCGGTCGATCCCCATCGGGAGTACGAACCCCTCGTTGTAGTCCGTGTGCTCACCGATCAGGTTGACCCTGCCCGGTGCCAGCGCCACGCGATGCTCTGCTGGGCACCGGTTCAACTGGCGCAGGCCCTCCACGGCGATGCGATGCAGATGGCTGTCTATCTCCTGTCCTCCTCGTCCGCAACATATTGGCGTTCGCTTAGCTGGCGGAATCTGCCCAGCTGACGCTGCGCGGACAACACATGGGAACCCTCGATCTTCCCGGGGGTCCCAAACATGAACCGAACCATCTCACGTGATTCCCGGCAAAGGCAGCTTGTGACCGCCGGGACCGCCGCGCAATATTCAGCGAGAGAACGGTTCGGCCTACTCCACCCCTTCTGCGGGCCGTCGATAGCTGGCATGAGCAAACCAATCACTAGTCTGGCCGGGATGTACGCAGCCGCGGCGGCAGCGCTGTTGTGCTGTGGCGATCTAGCGGCACAAAGCAACGGCAGCATCGCGGGCCGGGTCACCGACGCGATCTCCGGCGATCCGATCGCTGACGTCGTCGTATACGTCATGGGCTCGGATGTGACAGTGGGCACTGACCAGGACGGCCGCTACGCCATCGACAGTGTGATGCCGGGTTTGGTCAGGTTCAAGGCGCAGATCCTCGGCTACGTGCCCATCACTACCGACTACTACACAGTCTTGCCAGACAGCACACTACCGGTGGATTTCAGACTGGCGCCGCTGGCCTATGAGCTGGAAGGGGTCGAAGTAACGGGACGCAGCCCCGAACGAGTGTGGAAGCGGCATCAGGGCGCCCAGGTGCTGACCAAACAGGACCTGCCGCAACGGGGAGACATTCTGAGCGCGCTGCATGGTCTGGTACCTGGGGTAAGGACCCGCGGCAGGCGTGAGGACACCAGGCTAGTCGTGAGGGGAGCGGAGGCTGACGTGCTTTACGTCGTCGATGGCAACGTCATGAGACCACCGCTCAATTTCTACATATCCGCCGCAGAGGTGGACTGTGTGGAGGTGCGCCGGGGGTTTCGCGCCGTAACTGAATTCAAGCCCAGCATCGTGGGTGAGACGTATGCGGGCGTCGTGCTGATTTGGACTCGCGGCGCGATCGGGGCTCGGCCCAGGGAGTGCATCGGGGCCCCCTAAGCGGGGCGGCCCTCCTGTGGTATCCGGATCGTCACTGCGGTTCCGGCGTGAGAACCGCTTTCCACTGAGATGGACCCACCCCAAGACTCCACCAATCGCTTGCAGATGGCCAACCCCAGCCCAGTGCCGCTTGTTGTTGTGGAGAACTGGGGCTCGAATACTAGTGGGATGTCCTTGGTTGGTATTCCACGACCGTCGTCTACAACCCGAATGACGACGTCACCGGCCGGTTCCCTGGCTACCGTTACTCGGACCTCAACCGCCCCGGCGTCCCTGGCATTCTCGATCAGGTTCACCAGCACTTCCTTCACCTCGTCCTTCCGTACCTGAGCAATGATTGCCCCCCCCGCATCCAGACTGACTGCCGTCCCATCTCCCAGTCTGTAAAGCTCGACGGTGTCCACTGCTATCGCTGTGACGTCAGCATCCGTGAGCTGTTCGGCTTCGGCAGGCGGCGCGCCAAATCTCGAGAAGGCACGCGCGATCGCGTCGAGCCGCTCGATCTCGGCTAGGATCTGCCTGGCCGTGCGATCGAGGGTCTCTCCAAAGTCGTCTCGCCCGTCGCGGTGCGCCCGTGAGAGGTGTTGGATCCCAAGCCTGATCGGAGTCAAGGGGTTCTTGATCTCGTGGGCTATCTGGCGGGCCAATTCGCCCCAGGCCAGGATCCTTATGGCTCGAGTCAACTCCGTCGTGTCGTCGAGAGCCAGCACGCAGCCACCCGGCGTCCCGCCAATTGCCGCAACCTGGGCTCTGATCTGCCTGGCAGCCACCGTGAACTCCTCTGAGTCCGATTCGTGTCTCTGCTGCAGGAACTCTCGCAACCAATCCCACACCGGTTTCCACTCAGGCCCGGCAACCCTGTCTATATGAGATTCGGATAGGAGTTCGGTGCCCAACAGATGCTCGGCGCGTGGGTTGGCTATCGTTACCCTCAGATTCCTATCCAGCGCCACAACTGCTGTTGCCACATTGCGCAACACAGCGGCTGTTCTCCGTCGTGCTGCCTCCAAGGCCGACTGGCTTGCCTCGATGTCGTGCGCCATGCGTTCGAACGCTTCAAACACCGGCACGAACTCACTGGGAACCCCAGGCTCAAACCCCGGGAGAGGATCGCCCCGTCCGACCGCCAAGGCCGCACTGCGCAGCGACCGCACGGGCTTGGCGAGAGACTGCGCCGCAACTGCAGCCAACTTCGCGGCCGCCGCGAGCCCCAAGAGGGCCGTTAGCAGCAGGCCAAACAATAGATCCTCACGTCCGCTTTGAATATCACGCACGTCGACCAGCCGAGGCGCGGCTAACACCGCACCGAGCGCGCTCAAGCCATGGAACCCAACCCGTGTAGCCTGACCACCGACCACCTCATCAACCGTCACCCGTGGTTCCGCATCGATTACCAGTTGCCGGTAGACCTCAGGTGGCAGGAATCGATCGACCATGCCCAGTTCCACCAGTGCGGACGGACTGGCGTGCTGCAACACTCCGTCGCGGTACCACAGTAGATCGGCGTTCAGCTGCTCCGCGAGTCTGGCCAATCGAGCCTGCAAAGTGTCTGGCGTGACCGCTGCGTAGAATCGCGCCGTGTTGGCGGCGTCGCTCAGCGTTTCCTCGATGATGAGGTCCCCGCTGCTTGCAGCAGTCACTCGCAACCGCACGATGGACCATACGGCAAACGCAATGGTAGGGAGTATGAAGAAACTCGCCAGCGCTATCACCAGTCGCACGCGATACGAACGGAACCCAAGCGACCATCTTGACACTGGCCCAAAGACAAGCCCGCCGACAATCGCTTCTCCGATCAGCCAGAGCGCTCCTACGAGGAAGACACTCCAGAAGCACACCAAGGCGCCCCGCAACAACGTGCCGCCAAGACTTCCGAGCGAGACGTGGACGTGTACCTGATAGTAGAAGTCCTCGTCGGGCTGCACGCTGCCGAGCCCACGAACCGTCCACCCGGATCGCTCCCAAACAGTGCTAACCTCAGCCTCTGACTCTGTGATCGGTCTGCCAAGGGACATTTCGTACGGAACCACCAAGCGCCGTTCGCCTCTGAGGAACCGACCCAGGCGTACTGGCTCGATCAGTCTGGAGATCGGCCCCACCGCCACTGAGACCACCGACCCGTCTGGGAAGGGCACGTTTCGCACGAAGATCGTGGGCGGCAGCACGACTCTCTCCTCCAGCGAGACTCCGCTATCACGAGCACTGGCAGCCTGCACGCGCAGCAGTTCCGGACTCAAGTCCAGTTTCGCGAGGTCGAGCCGCGCCAGCATACGGCCATCTGGCGCCCAGGTGGTTAACGCGGCTGGGAAGTCATCCATACCCAGGGCGGAATTTCTCCATGCCGCGTAAAGCGATGCCGAAGTCCGCGGTACTCGCCCCTCGAGCAACTGGGACCCGAACTCATCCAGCAGCCCTCTCGCAAACGGATCGCCGCCCCCCGCTCGCGTGACGTCACGTTCGGCGAGGACGAGCCGTCCTTCCACCACGACACACCAGGTGAGCAGTGCCGCCGCTGCGCCGGTCACGACAGAAACCGCAACCACTCGGCGGAACTTCGGCGCAGGAAGAACGGCAAGCGCTATTGGAGGTAGCCAGACGAGCGGGAACCAAGATGGACAGCCCTCAACGGGACTCCAGAGAAACAGGCCGAGGATGGCGTTGGCGGCAGCCCAGAGCGCTGCCAGCCAGGCCGTCCAGGCCGGCGCCGACCATGCTCCCTTGCCGAGCAGCAGTCCAGCGCCGAGAAACAGCAGGACGGCACTGGACACCGACAGCACAGATTGCCAGCTCAGCCAACCGCCCATACCAACCCCAGTTGGGGGAGTGATCCCGGAGGCCAAATACTCCATCGCGTACGGGGCTAGCACCACGAGACCAGCTGCTACCAGGATGCAGGGTCTTCGCCAGGGGATGACCTTCCGAGAAAACTGCACGATCGCCATGACTAACAGGGATGACATGACCAACAGACTGCCGGCCGACGCCGAGATCGGCCCCCAGGCATCCAAGTAGTAGGTGGCGCCCGAAAACAGCTCGCGCAGGCCGAGTCCCGTGCCTGCCGGTGTGAAGATCAGGATAGCACCGATTCCCACAGCGCCGGTCCACCGGGCCGGCGTGCGGGCGCTGACCATGAGAAGTACGAGGGTGATGACCAGCAGCAGACTCACTCGCCTGGTACCGCTACTCACCAGGTCCAGCTTGAGAGTGCCCTGCGATGGCGGGATCGTGAGTACGCTGAACAGGGTGTCGGGGGGGATCAGCCCCTCCAAGTAGAAGTCGAATACGTCCTCATCGACGGGAGCGCGCTCCGGCTGGTAGAACTCCAGTCCCGCGCCGGTCTCGCGAGCAAACTGGGCGGCCAGGGTTTGATCGCGGTCGGGCACCGCGCTGTCAGCGGCCAACACCACGTGTCCTAGCCCGACGTGCCCCCCCTGCTGGCGCTCCGCTTCGAGTAGGACGTAGAATGGAGTGATGCGAGCGGATATCTCTCTACCAGTGGGGTCGGGTCTCAGTCGATGGTTCCCGGCCCAGGCCACCGCCCTACCCGCACTGTCGAGCAGGACAGCGCCGTGCTCCGGGCCCTCCTCGTCAACCGCCCGCCTAAGAAGCTCGAATGTCTCGGACTGCGACTGGGCACCGACAGCAGAGAGCGCGGCACCGGCCAGATCGCTCGCGAGCGTGACCGCGTCGAGGAAAGCCTGTTCGAGCTTCTGGCCGGCTGACCGTATCAGGTCCTCGCGCAAATCCTCCCACTCCGTCTCGACCTGCCGAACGCGCCAGGAAGTCCCCACTGCGGCTACGGACGCAATGAACCCCACCACCATCACCAATCCGGGAAGGGGAAGGGGTCGCCTGAAGACCAGTAACAAGGCCGGGAGAGTCAAGACCGCAGCCGCGATTCCCAGACCCAGGCCCGGTCTCACCAACCACACAGCTAGCGCGGCGCACTGTACCGCCACAGCGAGTTCCCAATGACCCAAGCGGCCCAACTTCACGGTAAGCCTTTTCGTCTCAAGTACATGACTCCAGCGCGGGTGAGGGAGTGTATCGCCCGCGACCAGCGACTGATCGTACCCGTCGGTACCACTGAGCAGCACGGACCACATCTGCCCCTCGGATGCGACACCGCGATCGTGGAGCATCTTGCCGACGGCTTATCGGCCGAATTCGGAGTGCTGCGCGCCCCGACAATAGAATATGGTGTCAACGCCGCCACAAAGGTGCCCTTTCCCGGAGCGGCGTCGCTGAGCCGAAAGACATTACACCGGCTCATGAACGACTTGATCGGTTCTTGGGAGGAGGGGGGAATCCAGCAGTTCGTGATCATCACAGCGCACGGCCAGGACCCGCATCAGGAGGCCCTCAGCACGGTGCGCGCTCGCAAAGCCCGGGTTCGGACTGTAGACATCTTTGCCGTGCCGCTCCAAGGTCGCATAGACGATACTGGCCTGCCGATACACGGAGGTGAGATGGACACGTCACTGTTGCTGTTCATCGACTCTAGTCTCGTGGACCTCGATCAAGCCAGAGACTACACGCCATCCGCCGGCGCAATTCGCAAGTATCGACGGGGACGGGCCGGCGCCATTCCGAAAGACAGCCCGGGCTCGGTCGGCCACCCGAGCCTGGCATCGACGGAGACGGGCGAGCGCTTGTATCATTATATCTACGAGCGAATCGCCCAACGCGTCTTCGGTCGACCACCTGCCGGAGTGTGAAACCGTCCAACCCGAACCGCTCGAGGCTCGTTTGAGGTACGTGAGTGCTACTCCATTGCTGGCGACTGTCGGGCTGGCAGCCACGATGTCGGCGACCACCACGGCCCAAGGCCTTGTGTTGGACCGAGCCTCATTTGTGGTGACACGGGGGTCTGAGGTGATCGGTCGGGAGGAGTTCACGCTACGACGAGGCAGGCAGAGTGGGGGAGCTGGCTTGACATTGACCGTGAATGCGCTTTATCCTGCCGGCCGCGCCAGCCCAATCATGGTCGCAACGATCGAGTTCGGGCCTGACTCGCAGCCGGCCACAGCTCGTTTGGACCTGGATGCACAGAATCGACCCAGTGTGTTCGTGGCCATGTCGTCGCATCGAGTGACTGTCCGCACTCTGACACCGCGGGGGGAATCCGCTCGCCAGTTCCCGGCTATGAGTAGGGCAGTAATGCTTGATGAGTTCCTGCTCTCGCCTTTGGCTCTCTTGCCAGGCAGACAAGAGGGACAACTGACCATCTTTGACGCTCGGAGGGGAAGCCGGGATGTCACACGGCTCAGTGACCGCGGCATGGGATCGGTGGAGGTGGGTGGTGTCAAACGGGAGCTGCGTCACATGACTCTGGGATCTGGACCGGGAATCCACCACCTCTGGTTTGACGAGTCAGGGTACTTGATCAAGGTCGACATCCCACAAACCGGGATTACCGCAGTCCGGCTACCCACACGCTGAACAAGAAGCAACCCGTTTCTTTACAACGACTTCGGCCCACGGGCGCCGGCCGCACGGGATATGGTAGTGCCCGCACTAACGACGTCTCGGGTTGAAACCTCCCATTAGAGGTGGCCGTATGTCAGGGTGGACGAAGACAAACACAAACAACAGAAGGCATCTGAGATGAAACGCACTGCAATAATCTTGCTCGTTTCAGCAGTTCTTACTGCGCCCACCGATCTCTTCGGACAAGAGGAGATGGTGCCGCAGCGGCTATCGCTCACGGACGCGATACAGTTGGCGGGCAGATACAATCCATCGCTCAGGCAGGCGAGAAATGACGCCCCCGAGGCCGCGTGGGGGGTCAGGAACGCCTATGCTTCCTTCTTGCCCGCCTTGAGTTTGTCGGGGTCCGTCGGCTACTCTGGTGCCGGCACGCAGAACTTCCTGACGACTTCTTTCCAACAGCCGTCCGCCACCGTTGGGTCGAGCTATCGGTTGGGCCTGTCAATGTCGTTGAGCGGGAGGACCCTGATGCAGCCGGGTCTAGCCCGAGCTCAGCTCAAGGCGACAGACGCCACTATCGCGAGTTCCGAGATCAATCTCGAGTCACTCGTGCGACAGCAGTACCTGGCTATACTCCAAGCAGACGCTCAGGTCGAGCTGGACGAGGTACAGGTCACGCGTAACGAGGAGTTCCTGCGGTTGGCGCGCGCGCGGTACGACGTGGGGCAGAACACGATCCTGGACGTGCGTCAGGCCGAGGTGGCGCTCGGACAGGCCGAGATCTTCCGGCTGCAGGGTCGGCAAGCTGCCATCGTCGAGCGGCTCCGCTTGTTTCAGCAGATCGGCCTGCCGGCCCCGGAAGATCCGATGTCGGTGGTGCTGTCCGATACCTTCCCGATCGTGGACCCACAGTGGGAGTTGGGAGATATCCTGAGGGACGCCATCGACTTCAACCCGGATCTAATGGCGCTACGTGCTCAAGAATCGGCAGCCAAGGCGAACCAACGGGCCGTTGTATCCGATTGGCTGCCGTCGCTGTCGTTCTCGGCCGGGTGGTCCGGTTTCACCCAGCGATTCACCGATCCCGATCCCTTCATCAGCAACACGGTCGCGAACGCACAAGGGAGTGCGCAGGCAAACACCCTGGCTTGTGAATTCCAGAACGACATCATCGCCGGTCTGGCCACGCCAACGGTGAGTCCGTTGGATTGTGGAGTATTGGCCTTCTCGGCGGCCGACGAGGCCGAGTTGCGGTCCCAGCTCCAAGAGGGCAACTCCGCGTTTCCATTCAACTTCACAAGCCAGCCGTTCGGCGCGTCCATGTCAGTCTCGTTCCCCATCTTCACGCAGTTCAGCCGGCCGCTCAGGAACTCGCAGGCGATCGCACAGGCGGACGACGCCAAGGAGGCGGTCAGGGCCCGCGAACTGGACGTTCGCACGGCGGTAAGCCAGGCGTACTACGGCCTGCTGGCAGCACACGAAGGAATCGGGATCCAGGAACAGAACCGATCGGCTGCGCGCGAGGGTTTAACACTGGCAACCGAGCGCTACCGGGTCGGCTCAGGTACATTCTTCGAGCTGCTGGATGCCCAGCTCACGGCCCAGACGGCTGAGCGGGACTACATCAACGCGGTGTATGGTTATCACCAGTCCATCGCAACGCTCGAAGCGGCGGTAGGTCGACCGCTCCGATAGAGAAAGAGACACAGCATGACGGGACGCAAGAAGCTGATGATTGGGGCCGGCGGTGCCCTGGCATTAGTGGTACTCATCGCCCTCAACGCATCGCGGGGAGAGGGAGCCACGTCCGTGAGATTGGAGGAAGTGGAATACCGCTCCCTCGTGTCGACCGTGACCGCCAGCGGACAGATCGAACCTACACGGGCAGTGGACATAAGCGCCGACATCACAGGCCGCATCATCGAACTGCCAGTCGAAGAGGGTGATTGGGTCAACGGGGGCGATCTACTGGTCCGCATCGATCCCTCTGAATACGAGGCGGAGGTGGCACGGGCCCAGGCGGCCGTGGCTTCTGCCCAGGCATCGGCCCTTCAGGCCCGGGCCAATCGGGATCAGGCGAGGCGCGCCCTGGAGCGCTCACTCCGGCTGCAGCAGACGGACTCTACCTTGGTCTCGGACGAACAACTCGAGCAGGCCCAGACCAGTTTCGACGTCGCTGAAGCGGTTGCCAACTCCGCAGAGCACCAGGTATCTCAGGCGCGGGCCGCGCTCGAACGAGCGCAAGACCAACTCAGCAAGACGATTCTGCGCTCTCCAATGGACGGACAGGTCACCCGGTTGGCGGTCGAGGAAGGTGAGGTCGCGGTCCCGGGCACCTTCTCCAGAGAGACCGGCCTCCTGCTTACGGTGAGTGACCTCTCGGTTATCCAGGTCAACGTGGACGTGGACGAAACCGACGTGGTACGACTGCACATGGGTGACTCGACCGACGTTGAGATCGACGCGTATCCCGACACCTCGTTCACCGGCCGCGTGACCAAGATCGCACAAAGCGCGGTACGGCTCGCCGCTGCCGGCGGAACGGGGGATCAAGCTGTGGACTACGAAGTCGAGATCACACTGGACGATCCCCCGGCGGATATCCGACCCGACTTATCTGCCACGGCGAAGATCGTAACGGCCACGCGCGACAGTGCGTTGAGCATCCCGATCATCGCGCTGACAGTAAGAGAGCACAAACCGATCTCAAGTGAGACGGTGCCACAAGACACTACTGAGATTGAGACCGAAGGGGTGTTTGTGGTTGTGAGTGAGATTGCTCAGTTCGTACCGGTCAAAGTGGGGATCGCCGGAGAGGAGCATTTTGAAGTATTGGAAGGCCTCGCGTTGGGAGACAGCATTGTTGCCGGACCGTACCAGACTATTCGCGACCTGCGTGACAGTACGCGTGTCAGGGGCGAGCAGCGGCCGGAGACAGAGGGCGAGCGGTCGTGAGTTACGGAGCCCTTATGCGGGTGCGAGACCTGGTGCGCGAGTACCAGATGGACGCCGAGACGGTGTACGCGCTGCGCGGCATCGACTTGGTCATCGAGAGAAACGAGTATGTAGCGATAATGGGCCCCTCAGGATCGGGCAAGTCGACGTTGATGAACTTGATCGGTTGCCTGGACTCGCCGACGTCCGGGAAATATTGGCTCAACGGTGCCGAGGTCTCGCAAATGAACGACGACGAGCTGGCACACGTGCGAAATCGCGAAATCGGTTTCGTGTTCCAAACCTTCAACCTGCTTCCCAGAGCGACTGCATTGCACAACGTTGAGTTGCCGCTCATATACGCAGGTGTAAGAGCAAGCGTACGCCGCCAAAACGCGACCAAAGCGCTCACCAGAGTTGGCCTAGCCGATCGAATGCATCACAGACCCAGCGAGCTTTCCGGCGGTCAGCGTCAGCGTGTCGCTATAGCACGCGCGTTGGTCAACGAGCCGAGCATACTATTGGCTGATGAGCCGACCGGGAATCTCGACTCGACGACCAGCGCCGAGATCATGGATGTGTTCGGCGACCTGCACAAGCAGGGTCAGACCGTGATTATTGTGACACACGAACCAGATATCGCACGGCATGCGCGACGCGTGGTCACGCTATTCGACGGACTGATCCACAGCGACAACGTTCGGGACGCCGCATAGGACATGCCGCTACGCGAAGCCTTCCGCCTGGCCCTTCAGGTTATCTGGGCCCAGAAGATGAAGAGTTTCTTTGCGGTGATAGGCGTCTTCATCGGTGTGATGTTTCTCATCGCGGTCTTCACCGTGCTCGAGGGCATGAACCGGTACATGACCGACCAGGTGGCCGGCAACTTTCTGGGCGCCAACACTTTCCAACTGCGGCGCTACCCCGACTTCAACGTCGGCAACATCCCGCCCGAGACGCGGCGGGAGTGGCGCAGACGACCACGCATTAGCTACGACGATGCCAGGGCAGTGGCGGCGGGGATCAATGTGCCGGTGTTGACTGCCTGGGAATCGGTAAATGGGGCTGAGGTGTCCTACGGTGACAAATCAGCCAACATCCGCGTCATAGGAGCTACCGAGGAGTACTTCGCCCTCCGAGATTGGGAGATAGAGCAAGGGCGTGCGTTCAGCCCGCACGAGGCCCGGAGCGGTCAACCCGTGGCAGTCCTGGGTAGCAAGGTTGCTGAGGGCCTGTTCGAAGACGCCGATCCTTTGGGACGTGAAGTCGACATACGGGGCCTGCCGTACCGCGTGATAGGCGTAGTGGAAAGCCAGGGTGAAATATTCGGATTCTCACTGGACGAGTTCGTCGTAGCCCCGGCACTCTCTCCGGTGAAGCGCTTCGTCAACCCTCCGCGGGTGGTCGATATACTGCTCGTGAAGGCCAATTCGCAGGCTGATATGGAGACTGCGATGGCTGACGTGGAGACCGTGATGAGAGGTCGGCGTGGACTGAGACCGACACAGGAGAATACGTTTGCGGTCGAAACAGCGGCAGGTGTTCTGGACTTCTGGGGTCAGATCGACCGGTTCCTAAAGATCCTAGTGCCGGGCCTGGTGAGCGTGTCACTGGTCGTGGGCTCGATAGTGATCATGAACATCATGCTAATGTCGGTAGCTGAACGGACGAGGGAGATCGGCATCAGGAAGTCGCTTGGAGCGCGCCGCCGCGACATCCTGCGCCAGTTCCTGGTGGAGTCGGCTACTCTGGCAACGTTTGGAGCTGCACTCGGCATAGCGACCGGACTCGGCCTCGCTTTCCTGGTTCGGGCTACCACGTTCCTTCCAGCCCACGTTGCACCGTGGTCGATCCCTGTGGCCGTCCTTCTCGGCGCGGGCGTCGGCATCTTTGCGGGCCTCTACCCCGCCGCCCGGGCTGCCAGACTCGATCCCGTCGTGGCCATGCGCCAGGAGTGAACAATGACACAGCTGTTTGAAGGGGTCGGGATTGCCATCTCCTCGTTGAAGGCCAGCAAGGCCCGCGCATCTCTGACGATCCTGGGAATAGCCATAGGTGTGATGGTCGTAGTGTTGATGGCAGCGTTCATTACCGGCGTCAACACGGGCGTAGAGGACATGATGAACCAGCTCGGCCCCCGTACGTTCTTCGTAACCCGGACGGCACAGACCATCGTGTTCGATGACAGCGACTACTACCGCGCACCACCGCTGAGGGTTGAAGAAGCTGATCGAATCAGTGACCTACCGTCGGTCTCGCTGGTGGTTGTAGGTGAATTCAGTAGTCGAGAGGTGGAGTTTGGCAACCGCACGCTCAATTCGGTGGAGGTCCGGGGGTTGAGCGCAGATTGGCCCAGGGTCATGGGCGGAGACATCTACCCTGGTCGATCGTACACCGGAGTCGAGTCCGCGGCTAGCAGTCGGGTGGTCGTGATCAACCAGAAGCTCTCCGATGAGCTCTTTGGACAGCAGGACCCTATTGGACATCGCATCAAGGTGGGTGGCGTTCCGTTCAGAATCATCGGAGTATACGAGCCTCCCCCCGACATCTTCGGGCAGGGGAACAGGCCTTTCGTGACCATCCCGCAGGGTGCCTTCAACAAGTACGTCCGGAGGTACCGCGCAGACCTCGTGTTCTACGTGGCGCCTACAGCCAACGTGACTGTTCGCCAGGCTACAGAGGACGTGACCGCCGCCATGCGATCCGTAAGGGGTCTGGGGCCGGGAGAAGACAACAACTTCGGAGTCGTAACCCAGGAGAAGGCGCTCGACGACTTCAACCAGATCACAGGTGTTATATCTCTTGTGATGCTTGTCCTGTCTAGCGTGGCATTGATGGTTGGGGGTGTCGGAGTAGTGGCAATCATGATGATCTCGGTCACGGAGCGGACCCGCGAAATCGGGGTCCGTAAGGCCATCGGCGCAAGACGCCGCGAGATCCTGTGGCAGTTCCTCGTCGAGGCGGCCACTCTGACCTTGTTCGGAGGCGCCATCGGCCTGACCCTGGGAGGAGTAGCCAGCTTCCTGTTGAAGACTCTCTCACCGCTTCCGGCAGCGATTCCTCTCTGGTCCATCGTGGCGGCACTGGGCGCATCCGTGATCACAGGAGTGTTGTTCGGGATATACCCCGCCGCCAAGGCGGCTAGGCTAGACCCCGTGGAGGCTCTGAGATACGAGTAGGTTCGATCTGGTGCCGTGCCTATCATCGAATCCCTTCGCATAGCCCTGCAGTCAATCGCGACGCACAAGCTGCGGTCGTTCTTCACTCTACTGGGCATCATCGTGTCGGTGACGTTTCTCGTCACCGTGGTAGCCATCATCCAAGGAATGAATGCCTATGTGCGAGAGAACATCGCCGGAGCCATCGTAGGCAAGAACGCTTTTCAGATCCGACGCATTCCCATCTCGGTGGGCCTAATAGACGACGAGGAGTGGAACGAGCTTCAGCGTCGGCCGGTCATTGCTTCGGAGGACATGTCGTTCGTCGAGCGCGCGTTGCCCGACGCCCAGGCGATCGCCCTTCAGTCCGGCTGGCCACCCCCGATGAGAGATGTGTCGCACGGCAATCAAACCGTGGGCGACGTCCAGGTGTATGGCGTGACGGCTCCATTTCAGGTTGTCCAGGATTACGACGTGGCTGCTGGGGAGTCGCTTAGCGACGTCGACGTACTGGAACGCAGGTACGTGGCCGTGCTGGGGTACGACGTGGGCTCTAAGCTGTTTGACGATCTGGAGATGGCCGTCGACAAATGGGTCCGCGTTGGCCGGCTGAGAGTGAACGTGAAGGGAGTGATGGCAAAGAAAGGGACCATCCTGGGCCAATCGTGGGATGGTTTTGTGCTGTTGCCGATCAGTCTATTCGAGATGGTGTACGGCAGAAGACAGACCGCGGTAATCTCTGTGAAGATGGTCGAAGCTGCTGCAGTTGACGACGCAATGGCCCGGGCAGAGGAGGCAATGCGCATAGCTCATCGGCTGCGCCCGGCTGATTCCAACGACTTCACGGTTGACACCGCAGAAGGTCTAGTCGCCTTCTGGAAGAGCTTGACGTCCGTCCTATTCACCGTCGTGCCGGCAGTTGTCGCGATCGGTATTGTAGTCGGCGGAATCGTCATCATGAACATCATGCTCATGACCGTTAAGGAACGGACCCGAGAAATCGGAATTCGCAAGTCGCTCGGTGCCAGAAGGCGGGACATAGCACGGCAATTCCTCGCGGAGGCGGTCTTACTGGCCACCATCGGCGGACTGATGGGTGCGGTGACGGGTTGGGGACTGGCTCAACTAGTCACCTTGGCAACTCCGTTGCCTGCGCGGGTAACACCGTGGTCTGTCGGAGTCGCGCTGATGCTGGGCGCAAGTGTAGGTCTCCTATTCGGTGTCTACCCGGCGGCTCGCGCAGCGCGGCTAGACCCAATCGAGGCCCTGCGCCATGAGTAGCGGGCCTTTGCGTCTCAGCAACCTGACCGAAGGTGCAACCATCGCTGCCGATGCAGTGCGGACCCACAAGTTGCGGTCGGCACTCACCATCCTTGGCGTGGTAATTGGCGTGTCTACCGTCATGGCAATGGCATCGATCGTGAACGGGATCCGGGACCAGATATTCAACAGCCTCGAGGTGGTCGGGCCCACGACGTTCCGCATCTTCCGCTTCTTTTCGGGTACACCAATCAACCCAGACGCTCTGCCCAAGGAGGTTCGCATTAGGCCTGTGCTCGAGCGTGAAGAAGCCGAAGCCATCGGGCGCCTAGATCAGGTACACTACGCCGCGATATGGACTCAGCTTCTGGAGCGACTCGAGTACGGAGGAGTGAGAACACAACTCACGAGTGTGTTTGGCGCCGATGACCGATTCATGGAGGTACTCGGTGGAGAGATGGTGAGCGGCCGCCTGTTCACACGGCCAGAACTACGATCGGGTAGACCTGTGGCTGTCATAGAGGTCGAAGCCGCAGAGCGGGTGTTCGGACGCGTGGATCCGTTGGGCAAGACCTTTCGCGCAGGGGGCAAGCCGCTTCGCGTAGTTGGGATCTACCGCAGGGAAGACAACATATTCCAGCCACCCGGCCAGGAGATCGCAGTCATCGTGCCGTTCGAGGCCGCACGACGCTCGTTCCGAGTTGACGAGACAAACGGCCTAGTGATCCTGGTTAGGCCCCGAGATGGCGTACCCGTATCCGAGGCAATGGATGCGGCCACCCTGCAGCTGCGACGGATGCGGGGGCTGCGGCCCGGCCAGCCCGACACGTTCGACCTCATCACATCGGACCAGATTCTAAGCGTCTTCACCCGGCTGACCGGGGCGTTCTTTCTCGTCATGATAGCTATCTCGAGCGTAGCCCTGATGGTCGGTGGTATCGGCGTCATGGCCATCATGATGGTGTCTGTTACCGACCGAACGCGGGAGATCGGCATCCGCAAGGCGATGGGGGCCACGCGTAGAGAGATCTTGTGGCAGTTCCTCGTGGAAGCGGCGACGCTGACATTGATGGGGGGAGCCATCGGGATCGCCGTCGGCCTGGGCGCCGGCCAGGTACTGAAGTCTCTCTTGGGTCTGACAACCGGCGTACCGGTGTGGAGCGCCGTGGTTGCCTGCTGCATTTCGGTAGGCATCGGTCTGGCTTTTGGGCTGCTGCCAGCCTACCGGGCCGCTAGATTGGATCCGATCGAGGCGCTGAGATACGAGTAGGGGATCCACGGGATAGCCTGTACAATCTCATTGAGTGAAGTTGAGAGGGTCGAATGGAGAACGGAGTAGACCTCCTGGCAATAGCCGCCCACCCAGACGACGTAGAACTCACCTGCGGCGGTACGCTGGCCAAAGCCGTCAAAGCCGGTCATCGCACCGGCATCGTTGATCTCACGCGAGGGGAGATGGGCACGCGAGGTACCCCTGAGACCCGCGCTGCAGAAGCAGCTGCAGCGGCGAAGGCGCTGAGTGTGAGCGAGAGAGTGAATGCCACCCTCCCGGATGCGAGGTTGCACAACACAGACGACACTCGGAGAGCGGTGGTCGAGTTGATCAGACGGTTCCGGCCCCGCACGGTGATCTTGCCGTTTCCCGCCGGGAGACACCCGGATCACCGAGTCGCTTCGGAGTTGGGGCGCGACGCGTGCTTTCTTGCCAAACTGTCCAATTACCCTGCAGACGGAGATGCGCACCGAGTAGAGAAGGTGCTATATGCTCTCAGCTACCGTGAGGAGCCCGTCAAGCCCAGCTTTGTTGTCGACGTCTCGGCCGAGTTCGAGACGAAAATGAAGGCGATCAGCTGTTACGCGTCGCAGTTCGAAGGGGTAGATCAAGCAGGTGAGATCTTCCCCACGGGACAGCCGCTCCACGATCTCATTCGCACGCAGAACGCCCATTACGGCAGCCTCATCCGGGCAGCGTTTGGAGAGCCCTACATGACCCACGAAACGGTGCGCGTCGACGACGTAGTCAGGATGGGAGTGCAGTCCCTCTAAGTCAGCGTCATTTCGCTAAGTCCGTCGCCTGCCTATCTTGTCATCCCCATGAAAAGACAGGTCTATCTAGATAACGCCGCCACGACCCGCGTGCGGCCCGAGGTGCGCGATGCCGTCATCCCGTTCCTGAGCGGTGATCACTACGGCAACCCGAGTTCATCGCACCGCCCAGGCCGGAATGTGCGTGCCGCGGTGGAAGAGGCGCGCAGGCGTATTGCTTCGGCTATTGGAACCGCTCCTACCTCTATCGTGTTCACTTCTGGTGGAACAGAGGCCGACAACCTAGCAGTGATTGGTGGAGTCTCGGCGGCAACGACAGAGGGAAAGCCGCCACACGTGGCCGTAAGCGCTGTGGAGCACAAGGCGGTCCTCGACTCCGCGAAAGCGGTCGAGCGCGGCGGCGGTAAGAAGACGGTCGTCGACGTTGACAGGAATGGTGCTGTGATCCTCGAGGGAGTGGATGCTGCGATTTCAGATGGCGCTACGTTAGTGAGCGTCATGTGGGTCAATAACGAAACCGGCACCGTACAGGACGTCCCAGAGGTAGCCGCCAGGTGCAGACAGGCTGGCGTCTTGTTCCACACCGATGCGGTTCAGGCGATCGGGAAGGTACCCTGCTCTCTCGTAGAGCTACCGGATGCCATGCTCAGCATCTCGGGACACAAGATCGGGGCGCCGAAAGGGATCGGAGCCCTTGTACTACCAGCGGGACAGACTGTGGATCCTCTCATACACGGCGGCGGACAGCAGGCAGGCGTGCGTCCCGGCACGGAAAACGTCATCGGTATCGTGGCACTCGGCGTGGCTGTGGAGTTGGCGGTTGCCGAGTTGACTGGCACCGCGAATCGCACCGACCGCATGCGGTGCGATCTCGAGAGCCGTATCCTCGCGGCCATTCCCGATGCCCAAATCAACGGTGCCGACGGAAGCCGAGCTCCTCACATCTCGAACATCTCCTTTCCGAGTACACGCAGCGACGCGCTTACCATGCACCTGGACCTAGCTGACGTGTACTGCTCCACTGGGTCAGCCTGCAACACAGGAGTTGCCACCCCATCACACGTGCTCAGTGCAATGGGGGTACCCGACGAACTGGCGACGGCAGCGATCAGGTTCTCCTTCTCATGCGACAGCGACGATGAGGACGTGGACCGCGTAATGGCCGTGCTCCCCAACATCGTGAAGCGATTGCGCGACCAACACGGAGGCTCATAAGTGACGGCCCGGGTCCTGGTCGCGATGTCGGGGGGCGTCGACAGCTCGGTCGCGGCGGCACTGCTGGTCGATCAGGGTTACGACGTGATCGGTGTGACGATGCGTTTGTTCTGCTATGGGGATAAAGTGCCGGATCGTCCCTGCTGTTCACTGGACTCCATCGTTGATGCCGCGTCCGTGGCTGAGCATCTGGGCATACCTCACTACACTTTGGACTTCAAGGACCGATTCAATCGTGACGTGATCGATAACTTCGTGCAGGAGTACGCATTGGGACGCACGCCCATTCCCTGCGTGCGCTGCAACTCACTCACCAAGTTCAAGGATCTCGTAGCACACGCCGACACACTCGACTGTGACTACGTTGCCACCGGGCACTATGCAATCAGCAGAGACGGTTCCTTGTTTCGCGGTCGTGACGCCGACAAGGACCAGACATACTTCCTATGGGGCATTGATCGATCGGTGGTCGAGCGCATGCTCACCCCGATTGGCGAACTCACCAAGCAGCAAACGCGCGATTTGGCTCGTAGCCTCGGGCTCGTGACGGCCGAAAAGCCGGAGTCAGTGGAGATCTGTTTCGTGCCGGACGATGACTACGTATCAGTGCTGGAGCAGCGCCTGCCCCCAGAATCTCCCGCACTGACTCCCGGTCCCATTGTCACCTCCGACGGCTCCGTAATAGGCGGACACGATGGGTACGCGCGCTATACCATTGGCCAGCGGCGCGGTCTCCCCGGCGGCTCAACAGACCCCATCTATGTGTTGGCAATTAGACCCGAGACTCGAGAGGTGGTAGTTGGACCTGCCCGGGATCTCTTCGGTCACAGCGTACGGCTAGCCGAACTGAATTGGCTGGCCCCTGCTCTCAGCCCAGGTGAATCCTGCCTGGTCCAGATCAGGTACCGCAGCAGAGCGCTTCCCGCACTTATCAACGAAGGGTCGGCCCTGCATATAGGCCAGATCTCCTTGAATCTGTCTGAACCGGCCAGAGCGATCACCCCGGGGCAATCGGGGGTGTTGTACGACGAGCAAGGGCGATTGTTAGGGGGAGGGATCATCGACTGATATGGATCACAGGCACGAGAAAGTAGAGTTCGAGGGCCCGGTCGGGCGGCTGTCCGGCTCGCTCCAGATTCCCGACGGACAAGTGAAGGGCGGCGTTGTACTGGCACATTGCTTCACGTGCTCCAAGTTGTACAAAGTCATCAGATATCTGGCAACGGGGATAGAAGACGGCGGATACGCTGTACTCCGCTTTGATTTCACCGGGCTCGGCGAAAGCGAGGGCGACTTCGGAGCTACGAGCGTAACCACTAACGTAGGCGACCTCGAGGCGGCAGCTCGATACATACAGCGGCGCGGCTTCGGTTCTTGTGCGATGGTGGGTCACAGCCTCGGTGGCGCCGCGACCCTGCTGGCTGCAGCGAACGTCCCGGAGGTCCGAGCGGTCGCCGTGGTTGCCTCGCCCGCACGTGCCGATCACGTGCGTCACGTATTCAAGGAAGACGACATCGACACCGCACTCGAAGCCGGCCAAGTCAGAGTCGAGATTGCGGGCCGCCCATTCGAGATCGCAGCCGCGTTCTTCCGCGATCTCGAACGGCATGACTCGCTCGATCACATCTCGACTTTGGGGCGACCTCTACTCGTGGTGCATCCAACGGGCGACAAGATCGTTGACATCGGCGAGGGGGAGACGATCTTCGCTGCAGCCAGACAACCGCGGTGGTTTGCGGCGATACCCGGCGCGGATCATCTGTTCACCAAGCAACAGGACGCCGAAAAGGCGGCCCGGGTGATCGTGCAGTTCCTAGACACAATGCTGGAGTGAACGGCGACAAGTGAAAGATCGGCCAACATGACGAAGATCACAGCCGAGCTGACAGCCGGCACACAGGTGACGATTTCAAACGGACGGCATACGTGGCACGCAGACGAGCCGCCTGAAGCCAAGGGAACCGACCTTGCGCCGAATCCATACGAGCTTCTGCTCGGAGCCCTCGCAGCGTGCACTTGTATCACCTTGTCGCTTTACAGCCAGCACAAAGGCATCGCACTCAAGTCGGTGGCGACGTCATATGAGTTCCGCCGAGTCCACGCTGAAGATTGCGACGGATGCGAAGAGGCGACGGGAGGGAAGGTCGAGCAGGTAACCAGCCATGTGAGAATAGCTGGGGATTTCGATGATGCGCAGCGCAAGCGGCTCGCCCAGGTGGCACAACGCTGTCCCGTACACAAGACGTTGGCGAACGGCTTGCGAATTGTCGATCGAGTGGAATTTGCCTGAGTGGCTCCTACTTGATTCCGCAGTACAGCTGGCCGCGTGCTACAGCGGAATTGTCTAGGTCTTTTCTCAGCGACGCATCCTGGACTACGGTAACCGGCGCCCACCATTGGTACGGCTTGCCGCTGATCGACGTTTCCGCCCACAGGAAGTAGCGCCCGGGCTTGACGCTGTGAAAGTAGTAGTGCGCCCGCATTCCCGTGGGGACTTCGCCAACAGCAGCCGATCTGAGCAACGCGGTCATTTCGCCCACAGTACGCCTCATGAGGGCACGCTGTTCCTCCCTGAGCCGTGAAAGACCGCCAGTGGACCTGCTGCGTCGGTATCGCTGCTCCAAGCCCTCATTGCGATCTTGGTACTCGCCACAGAGGTTCATTCGAGCGGCTTGGAACTCGTCTGTGTTTTCGAGCAGTCGCACCGTGTTGCCGGCAATTGGCTTGACATCGCCGTTGGGCAATACGAGGTACACATCGCCTTCGATCGTCTGTGCCACACCCACCCCGAGGGGAAGCGCAGCAACGACCAGCCAGTGCAATAGCAGTTTCTTCAAGGTAAGTCCCTCGAATCAATGGAAGCGGCTACCACAAATTTGCGAACCGATAGCCCACCCTGCAACTCGTCCTGAAACTGATGGTCCTTGCGCCTCGTAGTTACACATGCATATGAGATCGTTCCTAGCACGGCTATTCGTCACCGCCTTCGGTCTGTGGATGGCAGACCAGATGCTGGCGGGTATCCACTTCGATTCCGCAGGATCGCTGTGGATAGCAGCCCTTCTCTTGGGCATCGTAAACGCCATTGTCCGTCCACTGGTTTTTCTACTAACCCTGCCCATAACTCTAGTCACGCTTGGGCTCTTCGTGTTCGTGGTAAACGGGGCGATGGTCCTTTTGGTAGCTAGATTGATGCCATCCTTCCACACCGAGGGGCTGGGAGTTGCTATCCTGGCATCGATTATCGTGGGTATCGCGGGATGGATGGCGAACGCCTTCATTGGTAAGGAAAAACGGAGATCTAGCACCTAGGCCCGACCTCGATTCACTGACCAACTACCACCGCCACCATCTTACGTGCCCTAGATCGGTTGTCGCAGTTTACGGCGACGATCTGTTGCCAAGTCCCCAATGCAAGGCGGCCATCCAGAATCGGGATCGAAATGCCGGTCTTGAGCAATGCCGATCGAACGTGGGAAAAGCCGTTGCCATCACCCCAGCGGGCGTTATGCTCGTAATGCGCACCGGTTGGAACGATATCGTCCAGCGTCCGCTTGAGATCCGCCAGCGCCCCTGACTCGTATTCAATCGTCGTGATTGCCCCAGTGGACCCTACCAGCTGAACCACAGCAATTCCGGTTTCGACACCAGATTCCGCGACAAGAGACTCGATTTCTCCGGTCACGTCCTGGTGGCCGAATTCGGCGGCCAGCTTGATTGACCAAGTGCGCTGAGAAGTCACCATTGGTGGTTGCCTCGCAGAGTGGATGGAGTACGAGGGAGAAGATGCTGGTGTTTCGGGAGAGACGTAAGATCCTGCCCTCTTCAGCTTCTCAACTCGCGGTTAGATTCATTCCAGGAACAGAGAGGAACTCGGATCATGCGCTCCATGCCTTTGTTCATCGTTGCGGCCCACGTCGCAGTCATGTCCTGCGCTCCGGTGGGGGATCAGGAACTGATCTTCCTCGAGGGTAGGGCCGTAGCGCCGGCAGGCGACTCGCTCTTGGCCATTACAGGATCAGATATCCGCGGCGTGCTTCTGTTCGATCGCCGCTCGGAAGCAGTCGATACGTTGGGCGCCGACGTCCTCGAAAGCCCAACCCATGTGCAGTGGCTCAACGATCGCTGGTACGTTTCCGACGCACGCGACGGCATCGCCTGGATCGCCGTATTCACTGCCGATGGCCGACTGGAGCGTGACCTGGCGTTAGACTCGATCACTGCCGTGTTGCATCAGTTCGCCGTGTTGCCTGGCGGAATCATCGTGCTGGAGACGCGCGACGACAAACTAGTGACGGTTAGCCCGGACAGCATCGGCACCTTCGCGCTGGTCGAGGCAAGCTCGCGCACCGGGCTGCTGGCGGCCGTTCAAGGAGGTGTACTTCATCTGGTACCTCAGAAGTCAATCACCCTGTACAACGAGCTTGGCAAGATCAGGTGGCGGGCTGAGTGGGAGTGGGACGACACCGTCTTCATCATTGACATATCCATCGATTCGCAGGGACGTCCCAACGTGCTGGCGGGCAGAGAGGGCTATGACGAGTTCATGGTATTCGGATTCTCACCGTTCACGGGTGAGGTTGTCAGGTGGCAGGAGGGTCCGAATTCAACTTTCTCGGTAGACCGGTTCGGAGAGATCCAACCGGATCGGGGCTCGAAGTGGATGGCCGCTGGGGAAGGGATCTAGTACTTGAGATCGGCGGCCGCGGCGAACTCCCTGAGCAGTTTCTCCTGATCGCCAGTCAGCTTCTCCGGCACCGTCACGGTGATTTCCACCAGTTGGTCGCCTCGTCGACCGTTCTTCTCAACTCCCTGACCCTTGATCCGCAGCTTCCGGCCTGGTTGGGTGGCCGCCGGGATCCGTAGCACCACCTTCTGCCCGTGGATAGTCCTCACCTGCAACTTCGTTCCCAATGTCGCTTGGATCAGATTGAGCGGGACGGTACAGTGGATGTCGAGGCCGTCTCGCCGGAAGAAGCGGTCGGATTTCACCTGGAAGGTGACGATCAAATCGCCAGCGCGCCCTCCAGCCGGATTCCTCTGTCCCTGGCTCTTGAGCCTCACTTTGTGTCCGGAGTCAGTGGCGGCTGGCACCGTCACACGCAGTTTCTTGTCGACGCCGACCTCACCGTCACCAGAGCACTTCCCGCAACGCTCGCTCGCCACTTTCCCCCGGCCCCTGCACGCCGGGCAGGGACGCGTGACCGCAAAACTCCCTTGTCCAAAGCTCACAGTACCTCTTCCGCCACACTCGCTACACGTTGATACCCGGGCTCCCGGAGCGGCACCCGACCCACCGCACAAAGGACACGCTTCCTTGACAGGAATCGTTACAGGGACCTTACCTCCGAGTGCAGCCGTCTTGAACGGGATATCGACCGTCATCTCGATGGGCTCGACCTCGCCGGCCTGTTTGCCCTTGCCGAATATCGAGGAGAAGATGTCACCAAGCCCGCCGAATCCGGCAAAGCCACCGCCTCCAGCACCGAAACTGCCGAAGTCGAAATCCTCGGCGCGCGTGGATCCCGCGCGTCCGGCGCGGCTGGCCCATTCTCTCGGTCCACCAGCAAAAGCCCCGAACTTGCGCATAGTATCGTACTTCTTGCGTTTGTCGGGATCACTCAGCACCGAGTTGGCCTCGGATACTTCCTTGAAACGTTCGGCTGACGCCTTGTCGTTTGGGTTGGCGTCGGGGTGGTGCTTCTTCGCCAGCCGCCTGTAAGCCTTCTTGATCTGCTCGGCGGATGCCTTCTCAGGAACACCCAGAACCTGGTAGTAGTCCTTGTTGGGCGCCATGACCTACGCTTCCGATTCCTCGTCCGATTGAGGCTCAATAAACACTTGAACACGAGCCGGCCGCAGCAGCACGCTGCCCATACGATAGCCGACTTGAAGCACGGCGGCGATCATGTTCAGCTTGTCGGCGTCGGGAGCCGGGCTGGCTGACACCGCTTCGTGGTAGTTGGGATCGAACGGAGCACCTTCCAATCCCACCCGCTCGAGCCCTGCCAGCTCCAGTTCGCGGAATAGCTTACGCTCGACCAGCTCGACCCCATCAATGATGTCCTTGGAACTCGTCGTCTCGGGATCGAGTTTCGACACTCGATCGAGATCGTCCAATCCGTCCAATATCCCCGATGCCAAGTCCGCTTTAGCCCGAGTCGCCAGCTTGCCTCGCTCCCGAACCGTGCGCTTACGGAAGTTGTCGAACTCAGCTGCAAGCCGAAGGTAGCGATCCTTCTGGACTTCGACTTCCTCAGTGAGATCCCGTAACCTCTCCTCGGAAGACCGCTCCGCGACTTCACCTTCCAAATCCGGCTCGTCCCTGGCCAGGTTGCTGATCTCACCTGCTTCGTCCTTAAGCTCTTCAAACGCCGACACCAGCTCCTCTGCCACTTCCGCCGTCTCTGCTGCCTCTTTCTTTTGTTGCTTACGCTTGCGCATTCGTTCCTTCCACAGTCCCTCTATTTCTGAACTTCAACGAGTTAGATGGCTCAGACAATATACCGGAAGCAGAGCACAAACCATCCAGTTGCGCCAGAACGGCGGGTGCCTCGGGCCGGACCGCATCTTCACAATTCGGGCATCATCCGGCGCAGCAGATCGAGTGCCATCTGAGCGCTACGGTGCCGGACCGCATTGCGCCCTCCCGGGAACCAACGAGTGACTGAGTGGGATCTGCCCTCTATTCGAGCGGCGAAGCACACCGTCCCGACTGGCTTGTCAGGACTGCCTCCCCCTGGCCCCGCCACACCGGTTATCGCCACGGCCGCCTCGGTATCGAATCGTCGGGACACACCGTACGCCATGGCCTCGGCGACGGCAGTGCTTACGGCGCCGCGCTCCTCGAGCACCGAATCGGGTACGCCCAGGTCCCTCACCTTGGACTCGTTCCCATAACATATCACCCCGCCGACAAACACCTCTGATGACCCTGGAATCGAGGTGAGCTTGGCACCGACCAATCCACCGGTGCATGACTCAGCGACCGCTAGGCGACAACCTATCGCTCTCAGTCGATCGAGCAGTACTTCAACCAGCTCTACGTTTCCCTCAGCGTACAGGTTTTCCCGCAATAGCGGCCGGAGCGTTGCGGCCGCAGCGTCCAGCCGGGACACCGCCTCCAAGGCTGGCACCCCCCAGGCTGTCAAACGAAGGTCGGTGCCATCCAGGCCGGGCAAGAAGGCCAGCGTAACGCCGAGCAGCTCCTCATCGATCCCCTCCAGTGTATCGGCCAGCTTGGATTCAGAGATTCCGGTCGTGCGCAGGACGAGGGACTGGGTTACGGCCGAAGCCGCAGTAGCCGCCAGCTGCCGTAGGCGAGGGACAACCTCGCGCCTCAAGATGCCGCGCATCTCCTCTGGTACGCCAGGAAGCAGCACGACCGTTCCCGGTTCGCCCTCGAGCCACAGGCCAGGTGCCGTGCCTCTCGAATTGGGCAGCATCTCAGCGCCCCTCGGCACTGCCGCTTGACTGGCATTGCTTTCCGGCATCGGTCCGCGCCCCAGCTTGGCGAATCTCCGCCGCAGCGCTTCGAGGTACTTGGGGTTCAGTTCGAGCGGTGCGTCGTACAAGTCAGCCACCGCCTTCTTAGTGACATCGTCCCGCGTCGGTCCCAGTCCGCCGGTCACGATTACGAATCCGGCTCGCTCGAGCGCCGTTCCCACCGCGTGCTTAATGTCGCAGTGATTATCCGCTACCGTACAGGAACGAACCACACGAAAGCCCTCCGGAGAGAGGGTGCGGCCAAGTTCAGCTGCGTTGGAATCGAGGGTGAAGCCGAGCAGCAGCTCGGTACCGACGGTGACTAGTTCAAGTTCCATCGCCCGGGGCAGCGGAGGGCACCCCGCGGAACAACCTGCGGTACCGGTACACGTAGACTCCGAGCGAGTACACCGTGATGAGAATCGTGACCGCCAGGGTCACCGCTATGACCGTACCGTGGAAGCGTTCCCAAAACGCGCCGAACCACCCCGACTCCCAGCCAAACGCGGCCCTCATGTCCTTCCATGCGAACCAGGCGATCGTGGCACCGATGAATATGTCCTGAATGATGGTCTTGATCTTCCCCGCGCTGGCGGCCGCAATCACCACGCCGCGGCTCTTGGCAACCTGCCGAAACACCGTCATGAGCAGCTCCCGCCCCACCAGGATCGCGGCAACCCACAACGGCACGTTACCCCACCACGGTATCCCGTACTCTTGCATCCGGTAAGTCGTGATCCAGTAGATGGGCACTAGCGTTGCGAACAACAGGAGCTTGTCAGCCAGGGGATCGAGCAACTTGCCCAAGTCGGTGATCTCATCCCGCTCGCGTGCTAGTCGGCCATCGTAGACATCGCTGATCGCTGCAGCGAGGAACACCACGAATGCGATGATCTTGGGAGTGTAGCCGTGGATGAACGGCAGCAGCGCGATGACTGGCGTCAGCGCGATGCGGCAGAGAGTCAGGATGTTCGGTAGCGTCCAAATCATTGCGACGTCAGGTGCGCGCTCAACTCAGCGTCTTAAGAACAGTCTTGGCCAACGCCTTCAACGTCTCAAACACACCCTCACCCGTTATGGCAACCGATTCGAAGT
The DNA here is from genome assembly GCA_039589275.1 of Gemmatimonadota bacterium. Classification (GTDB taxonomy): domain Bacteria; phylum Gemmatimonadota; class Gemmatimonadetes; order Gemmatimonadales; family GWC2-71-9. The sequence goes on from JBDHHP010000006.1 coordinate 121,464, forward strand.
ACGGAGCCCGTTCAATCCAGATTCCGTCGACATGCTCAATGAGATTATGGCCCTCATGCCACTGATCCGGAGTCGTCTTCTGTCTCGCAGCGTCCTCGACCTGCCAACCGGGATTGAGTTGGCTCTGCAGTTCGGGAACCGGCGACGCGTTCGGCAGGTCACGCTTGTTGTACTGCACGACGAACGGGATCTTGGTAAGGTCGTAACCGTACTCGGCCATATTGTCATAGAGGTTCTGCATCGACTCGATGTTTGCCTCCATGCGTTCGAGTTGGCTATCAGCAACGAACACAACCCCATCCACACCCTTCAGGATCAGCTTGCGTGAGGCGTTGTAGTAGACTTGCCCCGGAACAGTATAAAGATGGAAACGCGTCTTGAATCCTCGTATCGTTCCCAAATCAACAGGCAGGAAATCAAAGAATAGTGTTCGCTCTGTTTCGGTAGCAAGCGAGACCATCTTACCACGGGTATTCGGCGAAACCTTGCCGTAGATGTGCTCCAGATTGGTCGTCTTCCCGCCCAGTCCTGGTCCGTAATAGACTAGCTTGCAGTTGATTTCGCGGGATGCGTAGTTGATCATCGACATCGTCTACCGCCCTCGCCTCAGTCCCCGAAGAGTTTGTCGATCTCGTCGTCGGCGCCCTCGAGCACGCCTCCCGGACCGCCGGAAGGCGTGGCACCGGGAGCCTCGCGACGGAACATCTCATCAAACACGGACACCAACTCGTTCACGGTCTGTTTGACCCTGAGGCGTACCATTCCAACCGTGGTTCTCTCGTCGAAAAGAACCACGAGAATCACTCTCCGCGCCACATCGGCCAGATACATGGATTCCTTTTCACCCTGATGAAACAGCGACGCGAACTCGGGCTCGCCGATCATCTTGGCCAGCTGATCATTGGCACTGAAGTCTGCCGCGGTAAGTGACGCGAACGCCGTTGGATCAAAAGACATCTGCTCGCCTACGCTCGCAAGCAGCTGACCTGCACGGTCTACCAACAAGGCACATCGGGCATTCGATTCCTTGAGTAGATCGTTCAGTCGTGCTGTGATGCGCTCGAAATCACTCTCGTCGAGCGACCAGGTTGCCGCACCAGGCTGCATGCTTTCCTCGCGTTATCCCAGTTTCGCTTCCATGCGTCGCACAACTGCTTCAGCGCGGCGCCGCAGCACGGGGTGTTTCTCCCAAGCTAAGTAATCTTGCAAAAGATATACCGCATCAACACTCGGGTGGCTCTTCAAGTAGCTCAACGCCGACAACCTCCTCAGCGGCTTGCTGCTGAACAGCTGCTGCCGGTGCCGAGCTGTTGAGTGTTGTGCCAACAACGCCCCCGCAGTCGTACCGACCGCCAATCCGATGATCAACGCCCGCATCTTTGGCCCTATCAAGTCGGCATCTCCCGTCGTGCAGCCAAAGCCCGCGCAATGGTCACTTCGTCAGCGTACTCCAAGTCCCCTCCTACTGGGAGACCCAAAGCTATGCGCGTTACACGCACGCCCGCGTTCTCCAGCTCACGGCCAACGTACGTTGCCGTGACCTCACCCTCCATAGACGGATTCGTCGCCAAGATAACCTCGCGGATGAGGCAGCCGTTGCCCAATCTCGACCGCAGGCCCTCGATCTTGAGATCATCCGGCCCGATACCGTCTAGAGGTGAGAGATGACCGCCGAGTACGTGATACATACCCCGGTACTCGCCTGTCCTCTCGATCGCGCCGATGTCCGACGCTTCCTCCACCACACAAAGGAGCTCTTTGTCCCGCCGCGGGTCATCGCAGATTCTACAGGGGTCGGATTCACTGAGGTTCCCACACACGGAGCAAGGAAAGACGCGTTCCGACACGGCCCTGATCGCCGCCGCCAGCCGTCCCACCGTCTCCGGCGGCTGCTTGAGTAAGTGATAGGTCAGTCGGGTGGCCGTCTTGCGCCCAATTCCGGGCAGCTTGGCCAGTTCCTGCGAGAGCTCCTCGATCGCCGACACGCCGCCTACAGAGGAAGCTGGAACGGCAGCGGCATGCCTCCCGTGACCTTAGTCATCTCGCTGCGGTACAACTCCTGGGCTTTTCGCTGGGCGTCACTCATTGCCGCCAATACGAGGTCCTCGAGCATCTCAACGTCGCCATCCGATGCAACGCTCGGGTCGATCCGGACCGACCGAACCTGGCCCTGCCCGTCGGCAGTGATCTTGACCATGCCGCCACCAGCCGAGCCGGTAACCGTCTGCTCCTTCAGTTCGCTCTGCATCTTGGTCAAGCGACCCTGCATCTGCTGACCAAGCTGCAACAACTGCGAGAGATCTGCCATTTGCCTGTCACTCAAACGAAAAGCCAATTCACCAGGGTGCAAGCTACCTTCGGCGGTTGGGAGTTGCAAGCTACTCGATGGCCTCGAGGTCCAATGCTTCAGCGATAGCATCAAAGGTCGGATTCTGCTCCCGCCGGAGTCGTAGACGCTCTTGCTGTTCCGCGTTGTGATCCAGCCGCTTGGGGGGAACCTGGTCTGAGTTCGCGCTCTGCGCGACGGCACGGTACTCGACCCGAACAGATGCGACCCCTAAGACCGTCTGGATCGCTTCTTCCACCCCACGCCGCCCGCGTTCCAGTCCCTCGAGGTGCACTTCCGAGTCGCTGACTTGTAACGCAACCAGACCGTCGCCGGCCTCCAACGGAGCGGCGTGACCCAGCGCTTCACGCACCATGCGACTGCGGGTGCCCACGGCATCCAGAATATCTCCCCACGCCGCCTCGAGGGCCGGCGTTGTGAGTACACCAGGCGCCGACCGGGCGACCGCAGCACGGCGGGCGCGCTCGGGAGCACGGCCCACCAGCGTATTCCTGGCCCCAGCTGCCCGTCTTCCAGTATCGACTCGGCCATCGGCACTGCCTGACCGTAGCGCCCGAATCACCTCGCTCAGTTCCACGGTTCGATCTAGCATGGTCCACTGGACGAGCAGTGTTTCAATGTGCAACCTCGAGTTTGGGCTGCGTCTTATCGTCCCCTCTGCGGCGCCAAGCAACTTCAGCATCCGCAGTACGTCGCCCGGCTGGAACGCCCCCGCTCGACTATCGACAGCATGGCGCAGCACATCGGTCAGGCCTTCCGGTTTGCCTCCGACGACGCGAATCAGCAGAGCGCGAAGCACTTCACCTGCCCCATTTGCGAACTCAGCCAGGTCGGCCCCTGCCTCTGCCAGGCAGGACACGTACGGGAAAACGTCAGCGGTGCGCCTTTCAGCGATCAGGTCCAGCAACTCCGCGTACATTTCGTCGTCGATCAGCCCCAGCGCATCGCGCACCCGCGACGCCGTCACCGACCCTTCTCCGAACGCCAAGGCCTGATCCAAAAGGGACAGCGCGTCCCGCATTCCCCCTGCCGCGACGCGGGCAATCAGCTGCATGGCGTCCTCTTCCACCTCGATCGACTCCTGCCCCGCCACGTGTCGTAGGCGATCTATGATGGAGTGGGGTCCAATGCGCCTGAAATCGAACCGCTGTACGCGGCTCATGACCGGCGCCGCCGTATTGGCGATCTTCTGCGGTTCGGTGGTCGCGAAAACAAACACCACTCTTGAGGGAGGTTCTTCCAAGATCTTGAGTAGCGCGTTCCAGGCCTCACGCGTAAGCATGTGAGCTTCGTCTACGATGTAGACTTTGTAGCGGTCCGGCGAACTGGCCGCATACATGGCCCGCTCCCTCAGCTCACGTGCATCGTCAACACCTCGGTTGCTGGCAGCGTCAATCTCCACCACGTCGAGGTTGGTGGCGCCGGACCATATGCGGGAGCAGGATTCGCATTGGCCGCATGGTTCACCGGGCTGGGGCGCCTTCTCGTGCTCCTCGCAATTCAACACCATCGCGAGGATCCGGGCGGCGCTGGTCTTGCCTACACCGCGTGGGCCGGTAAGGAGATAAGCGTGAGCCACGCGGCCCTTTGACACAGCGCCCTGGAGGCCAGCCGCGACATGTTCTTGCGCAACCAGATCCGAGAATCTGGTCGGCCTATATTTTCGAGCTAGGGCAATATGAGTCATGGGCAAAAAAAGTCGCCCCAGGTTACCCGAAGCGACAAGAGACATCGCTTAGCGCTGCTACCTTCACGGTCCTGACGCGGTTCGCGCGCGCTCGCCCTCCGGACCTGGGGCTTTTGAAAGCTACCTGGTAGGGCGAGTCGGCGCCAATGCAGTTGGGTCATCTGTCCCCACCCCAACGGTCCCAAGTGGCCGGCATTAGCAGAACTAGCAGTGTGTAGAACTCAAGCCTACCCAACAGCATCAAAGCCGCCAGGATCACGTGGGCTGCGGAGCTCATGTGGCCATAGTGCGACATGGGCCCAACGTCTCCCAATCCTGGTCCAATGCTCGACATTGCAGCCAGCGCGGCACTGGTGGCGGTAATCAGGTCGTGACCCAAGGACGCGATAAGGATGGAACCCACGCCGTGCGTGGCAACGTAAAGCGCCAGGAACGCCAGCACGTTCGCGAGAATATCGGAACGAATCGGAGTGCTACCCAGCTTGGTTACGAAAAGTGCCCTAGGATGCAGCACTTTACGGACTTCGCTAACAGCGTGCTTGAGTACCACGACGGCACGCACCATCTTGAATCCACCACCCGTAGATCCACCCATCGCGCCCACAAACATGAGCCCAAGCAGCAGTACCTGACACACCGCAGGCCACGCATTGAAGTCGTCGGTCACGAAACCGGTGGTCGTGATAATCGCTACCACATTGAACGCAGCCCTCCGGAAAGCCCATCCGTCACCTGCAAGACCGAGTGCCACGAACGCAGCGAGAGCCGACCCCAACGCAAGCCCTGCGTACCAGCGCCACTCGGCATCCTTGAACCATGCCTTCCACCTACCGGTTAGGAGCCGATAGTGCAGCGTGAAGTTGGTACCAGCAATCAACATGAAGACGACAGTGACCCACTGGATCGCGGGGCTGTATGCAGCGAGCGATGCCGTACGAGTAGAGAATCCTCCGGTCGCGAGCGCGCTCATCGCGTGGTTCACCGCATCGAAGGGAGCCATCCCAAGCAATACGTAAATGACATACAGCACAGCCGTAAACAGTGCGTAGACGGCCCAGAGTAGGCGCGCCGTTGTTGCCACCCGAGGCTTCAGCCTGTCTGCCCCGATCCCCGGAACTTCGGCCCGGAACAGCTGCGCTCCACCCATTCCTATTAGAGGTAGAATCGCCACCCCCAACACGATGATGCCCATGCCACCCAACCAATGACTGACAGAGCGCCACAGGAGAATGCTGCGCGGCAGTACATCAACGTCCCCAAAGATCGTAGCGCCTGTGGTTGTGAACCCGGACGCTGATTCGAAGAACGCACCCGCTACGGTGGGTGCGACACCGCAGAGAATGAACGGTAGACACCCGACAGTCACCACGGAGATCCATCCCAAACCAACGATGACGATTCCCTCACGCCGATTGATGGAGATTTCGGAAGGCGTGAAATACCGGAGCCCAAATCCCAACCCAGCAGTGATGACAATTGTCACTGCCCACTCGACGCCAAGGCCCTCAAGAACGCCGACCGCGGCGGGCGGCAACATTGCGACCGCCGCCCAGACGATCAGCGTCCCGACGACATGAAGAACTTCTAAGATGTTCACGGCGGGAACAACTCGGTGACTCTTCCGACTGCGTCCGGGAGCGCGAACACGATAGCCGTGTCACCGACTCTCATGTGATCATTACCGCGGGGAACGATCGCCTCGTCCCCTCCACTCCGGACTATCGCCGCCACGATCGCGCCTGCCGGGAAGTCAGCCTCTGCGAGGCGGCGGTTGACCAGCGGAGAAGCCGGCGCCACGTGGAACGATATTGCCTCGGCATCGACTCCCTTGAAGGTCGCCACCCTCGTCACGCTGCCGCGACGCACGTAACCCAAAATGGCGTTGGCAGCGGATAGGCGCGGACTCACAATCGTGTCCAAGCCCACGCGAGTTGCCAGCGGCACGAAATCGGTGCGGTTGACCAGAGTTACCACTTGTCTTGCACCAGCATGTTTGGCGAGCAACGCAGATAGGATGTTGGTCTCATCCTGATCGGTTAGCGCGACGAACGCATCCACCCCCCCAACACCTTCGAGCTCTAGTAACTCCACGTCTGTGGCGTCACCATTCAGAACCAGAGCGTTGGTTAGCTTCTCGGCAAGCTCCTGCGCGCGATCCCGCTCCTTCACCAACATGATTGCTTGACCGCGGTGCTGATGTAGCAGCTGTGCCAGGTAGTAGGCCTCATGACTACCACCCGCCACCATCACCCTGCGAACGTCGGTCGGCGGATACCCGCACATCTCCAGACCCTGCGAGATCGATTCGCTCGCTGCCGCAAAGTAGACATAGTCACCTCCATGAACCGTCGTCGGCCCCGTGGGGACGATGGTCTGATCACCGCGCTTAATCGCGACCGTGATCATCGAGGTAGAGCCCAACGAAGCTCCGATTTCGGTGAACGTCTTTCCCACAATTGGAGCCTCGTCGGTAACAAGCAAACCAACGAGCTGCACGGCGCCGTCGCCAAACATGGCGACGTCAGTCGCGGCAGTTGTCTGTAGTAGCCTGATTGTCTCGAGCGCCAATTCTCGCTCGGGATTGATCATCACATCCACTCCAAACAGATCGGGCCTTAGGTGCGCTCCGTCGACGTAGAAGTTCGGGTTGGATACGCGGGCCACTTTCACAAGTCTGCTGTCGCTGCGCACGCTCATGCAGCAAACAAGGTTGACCTCGTCGATGCTCGTTACGGCGGTCAACAGCCCGGCCTTGGCGATGCCGGCTTCCTCCAGCACCGCGGGACTTGCACCGCTGCCCTCGATGACTGCTACATCGAGATGGGCCTGCACGTACTCTAGGCGTTCAGGCCTGACGTCGACCACGACCACGTCTTGTTTCTCACTTGCCAGACGTTCCGCCACGTGGTAACCGACTTCCCCCGCCCCAACGACGACAACGCGCATGTTAGCCTCCGTATGACTGCAGCACCGCTGCGATCGTATCGGCCGCGTTGCGCACATCTGCGGTCGAGACATCGAGGTGGGTCACCACGCGCAATCGCGTGGCACTAAACGGCACCACCAGTACGCCAGCCTCCGCCAACAAGGCGATTGCTCGTTCCGCCGTAAGCTGGGGATCGACCAGATCCAACATGATGATATTCGATTCAGGTACCAGAGGACGCACTGCCGGATGGCCGTCTAGCCGCTCGGCAAGCAACCTGGCGTTGGCGTGATCATCGGCAATCCGCCCTAGATTGTGGTCTAGGGCGTAGAGCCCTGCGGCAGCCAAGAATCCTGATTGCCGCATCGATCCGCCAAACCGGCGCCGAACATCTCGTGCTTCGTCAATTATGGACTGCCCGCCCGCCAGACAACTGCCCACCGGGCAGCCAAGCCCCTTCGATAGGCACACGGACACGGTTGTGGCGCCTCGCGCCACCCGGTCTGGCTCAGTTCCCAAGGCAACGGCTGCGTTCCACAGCCGAGCCCCATCGAGGTGTAATGATATGTGCGATTCTCGGGCCAAGTCGACGAGGCCGTCCCACACGGCGAGCGGCATGACCTTGCCGCCTGCCACGTTGTGGGTGTTCTCCGCCGCCATCGCGCTAGTGCGAGGGTGATGCATGCCGGCACGCCGTACAGCGGCAGCGGCAAGATCAGGCGTGAGAATGCCGTCAGGCGTGACCACCGGACGGATCTGAACGCCGGCCAGGGCCGCTGCGGCCGCCAATTCGTAGTGCACAATATGCGCATTAGCCTCGAGCACTACCTCGGTTCCACGGTCGGTGTTGACCCAAATCCCGGTCTGGTTCGCCTGAGTGCCGGACGGAAAAAAAAGGGCGGCTTCCATGCCCAAAAGGCCTGCTACACGCTCCTCCAGTCTCTTAGTTGTGGGGTCACCGTCCAGTATGTCATCACCAACTTCGGCATCCATCATTGCCCGACGCATCTCTGGCGACGGACGTGTAACGGTGTCGCTTCTAAGGTCGATCATGGGGTTGTCTGAGTCTGATCCCATTGTGCGTGCCGTTCGCTAGTGCCTCATGTCAGTATCGCGCGCTGTTCACGCTGCCGCCGCCGCATGTCGTAGGTTTCACCAACCTCGGCACCCAGAAGGAAGACGCAAGCCGTGAAGTACATCCAGACGACGAGTAGCACAAGGGCAATCACATTCGTGTTCGATATCAGTCTATCGACGGTTGCGAACTCAAGCACATAGACAACGTATAGCCGCTGGGTTATTTGGGTCCCGAGTGAAGCTACCACCGCGGCCACGAGAGCCGTGTCCCAAGGAATCCGCCTCGTCGGAGACAGGGTGTATACGACGAAGAAGCCTGCTACGCCCACGCCGAAGGTGGACAGGCTGCTGGCGAATCTCCCGAACCAAGGAAGCGTTCCTGCCTGAATAATGAGGAGTGCGTTCACCACCACCAACACCAGCGCTGCCAGCACCAAGAAGAAATCCACGGCGGTTCCAATAAACCAAGGCCGGGACTCCTGCGTGTCAAACACGTTGTTGAGAGCAGACCGGGCTCCGCTGAAGAGTCGCGTCGAGAACCAAAGGAAAAGCGTTACCCCGTAGACGGACAGTTGCCCGCGGCTTTCTCTCACCTCGCTCAGGAACCGTTCCACCTGACTGAAGGGATCGCGCTCCCCAAGTCCGGCGGAGGGCACCCAAGTCTCCAGAATACGCCGCACGTCTTCGACCGCATCGTCTCCGGAATGGACGAAGTATCCGAGCATTGCTAGAGCCAGAAGCACGAAAGGAAGGGCTGTGAGAAGCGCCTGAAATGTCAGGGCGCTTGCCAGGAAGGGAATGTTGTCTTCATACGCCGCCGTGAGGACTCTACGCGAGAACCCCCACGGCGAGGATGTCCACCCCGAGTACTGCAGCGGTTTCAAGGCGCGGGCCGGCTCGTCGTGTCGCTAAACGCCGGCCTCGTCTTCGTCCTCTACGACTTCCTCTTCCAGTTCGTCCGCTTCATCGACGTCGGCGGCGGTCTTCTTCCTGGCAGCCCTGGCGTCGGAGAACCGACGCTCGAGCTCATCGCGGGCCGAATGCACGGCTGCCTTGCCGGCTTCCACTGCGTCACGTGCACCTTCCCGCGTATCTCCAATAGTGCGTTTCGCACGGTCGAAGCGATCCTCCACACGCTCCCTGGCCCGCTCGTAGCCGCCCTCGAAACGTGTCTGCAACTCGCCCGCGGTGCTCCCCGCCTTGGATCGCAGTTCCCGGCCCTTGGATCTCAATACCTCTCTGGTTTCTTCACCGGTCCGCGGCGCGAACAGGAGGGCCGCACCGGCGCCCATCAGAGCACCTAGTAGGAACGCTCCAATCCCGTTCGACTTCTCGACTATGACAACGGGTGGCCTCTCTTCGTGTGCCATGGAATCTCCTTATCTCCTGGTGTGCCACCGAGCCTCTTTGACCGGCCGGACAGTATTAGGCAACACTCCTCAGTTGAAACTTATCCGTGGCCTAACGGTGCGTCAAAACACAATCTCGAGACCGTCATATGCCGGTTCGATTCCTGAGGGCAAGCGGTGGGAGAGCTCCACGTGAGTGTATTGGTGCGCGAGATGCGTGATGAACGCGCGCTCGACTTCAAGCTCTCGGACGAACGCAACCGCGTCGTCAAATGAGAAGTGCATGGGTAACGGTCGTTC